>DATAUW010000029.1 GCA_036268055.1 Verrucomicrobiia bacterium
CCGGTGTTGATTAAATAATTGGTATTTTGTACGTTATAAGTCTGTATCGTGCCGTTGTCCACGGACTTCCACAAACCCGCATTGACGATAATGCCGCCGCCGATCTTGGAAGGGGAATTTCCCGCCCCGTAAAGAGTGCCCGACCAAATCACTGTGCCATAATTGGTCAGAGTCGCGGTATTGGAATAACCAAGCGCATAATTGTTCTGGGCAAAGAAAATTGTGTTGGAAAGACTCAAGATTCCTCCGGCCTGAACGGTCAATGCCCCCTCCAAATCTTCTCCCGACAAGTTTAATACGCCACCCGCAGCCACTGTGAGTGAACCGCTGATCGTTCCGCCGTTCCCGTCGAATACTCCGTTCGGATTGATGATACTTGTATTGGTCAAAGAAAGCCCATTCGCAATCAAAGTCTGGGTTCCGGTCTGACCGCCGAGAGTCAGGCGATCCAGGGTGATGCCGATATTGTTGGTTGAACTGTAAGTGCCGCCGCCGGTGATGATGACGTCATCACCGTTCGCCGGAACTTGGTTCGGGATCCAGTTTGCCGCAACGCTCCAGGAACCGCCTGCCAGGTTCGTCCAAGTGAGCGTGGCTGATTTTGCGATGCCGCCTCCAAGAAAAAGAATTAAAAACAGCGATTGAAAAGCACGTAATTTCAAGATTGTCCTTCCGATAAGAATTTAAAAAACCCGGATGCAGACAGCCACTCCAAGAGTGCCATTGGTTAAAGCTTTTTTACAGTGGACTGTCAAGCGACATTCGCATGTCGCAGAGCATTGGGACGCATCTTATCGCTGCTCTTAAAATGGCGTCAACCGGTCGAAGTGCAGAGGGCCATCCGTCTTATCCACGGGAGCGCACGCGCCGTCGCCAGCCACATCTTTATCCGCCTCTATCCCCATTTATACCCGGCTTCTCGACGACTTCCCGGCAGGCAAATACGCCGAATCTTCAAAAGCGTTTATAAGATCAAATATTCCAAGCTTGTATAGCTTCGACTTAGTCATTAATAAAGCGGCATGACCAAGCCTACTCCACTCAACCCACTTATCTCCTTTTTTGTATCAGGATTGCTCCTGCTCACCTGCACCGTTCCCGCCACCGTTTTTGCCGCACCGAATCCTTTGAAAGTTTTACTGATCGCCGGCGGCTGTTGCCATGATTACGCCGCCCAGAAGGACATCCTCAAAAAAGGCCTCGAAGAACGCGCCAATGTGGTCGTTGATCAAATTTACACCGACGACTCCAGCACCAGACCCATGCTTCCCATTTACGGCAACCCAAATTACGCCAAAGGCTATGACCTCGTCATCCACGACGAATGTGCTGCGGACATCAACGACCCCGCAATCGTCCAGGGCGTGCTCAAGCCCCACCGCGAGGACGGCATCCCCGGCGTCAACCTCCATTGCGCCATGCACTGCTATCGCATTGGCAACCCCAACGATCCCGTCACCCTCGGCACACCGCACGGCTACTGGTTTGAATACCTCGGCTTGCAATCAAGCGGACACGGCGCGCAACTGCCCATAGCCATAGATTTCACCGCCCCGTCCAATCCCATCACCAAAGGCCTGACCAACTGGACCACCATCCACGAAGAACATTACAACAACATCCACATCTTCGACACCGCCACGCCACTCGCGCACGGCTATCAAGTCGTCAAGCAACGCGACGGCAGTCCGAAGACTAACGATTTCGTCGTCGTCTGGACCAATCAATACGGCCCGAAGAAAACCCGCGTCTTCAGCACCACCATCGGACACAACAACGAAACCGTCTCCGACCCGCGCTACCTCGACCTCGTGACCCGCGGAGTCCTGTGGGTCACCGGTCATCTGAACGAAGACGGAACCCCAGCGGCAGGTTACGGCCCGGGTGGGAAATAAGCCCCGTCATCACGAAGCGCAAATATTTTTGTGAAGTTTTAATTTGTAACAGTTGCGTGGGAATAATTTAGAAATGAGCAAGCCGATATTATTCAGGAAGCCATTAAAAAATGACATTTGCCGATTTTTTTAAAATTGCCACGCGTAACCCCGACGGTTCGGCTAATCCACCCTATGGCTACCAGTCCCGTTTGGCAGGCAACGATTCTCGCACTGTTTGTCGCTCTCAACTAATTGATATTCCGACAGGCCTCGGCAAGACTGCAGCCGTCGTCCTCGCTTGGCTTTGGAATCGTGTTCATCTTCAAAATCCAGCGTGGCCGCGTCGGATGATTTACTGTCTGCCAATGCGGACGCTCGTGGAGCAAACTCAAGACGAAGTTCAGAAATGGCTCAAAGCTCATGGCCTAGATTGGGATAATAAACCGGAAAACCGCCGAGGAAAAGTCGGTGTTCACATCCTCATGGGCGGTGAGGACGGCGGCGAGTGGGACATCCACCCCGAACGCCCCACCATCCTCATCGGCACCCAGGACATGCTCCTCAGCCGCGCCCTCAATCGCGGCTATGGCACGAACCGTTACCGCTGGCCAATGCACTTCGCGCTTTTAAATAATGACTGTCTCTGGGTGATGGACGAAACCCAACTCATGGGCGTCGGCGTGGAAACCAGCGCCCAACTCGACGCCTTCCGCCACGATCGAAAAATGCCCACCATCGGCGCGTGCCCCACCTGGTGGATGAGCGCCACCCTCGAACACACGCGACTCGCAACCGTAGATCATCCCAAGCCCGAAGGCGGCTGGCCCACGGAAAAATTGAGCGACGCCGAACAAACCGCCGGACAACCGCACAAACTCATCACCGCGCCAAAGAAACTATCGCCCGCTTCGTCGCTAGACGAAGAAGCGCCCCTTGTGCTCAACTCCTCCACCAAAAACGATTACCCCAAGCGACTCGCCGACCTGATCGCCTCACGCCACCAACCCGGCACACTCACCCTCGTCATCGTAAATCGCGTTTCGCGCGCGCGCGAAATTTATCAAGCCCTCACCACCCCCAGCAAAGGCAAGCCCGCCCCCCACGATCCACCCAAAATCGCGCTCATTCACTCGCGCTTCCGCCCAAAGGATCGCAAAAAGCACACCGACATCCTGCTCGGCGACCCTAACACCGAAAGCGACCGCATCGTCATCGCCACCCAAGCCGTTGAAGCTGGGGTAGATGTATCAGCGCGCCTACTCATCACCGAACTCGCCCCGTGGTCCTCCCTCGTCCAACGCATCGGCCGCTGCAATCGCCGCGCCGAATTTACCGACGCAGAAGTGCTCTGGGTGAACATCGAGCCCGACGCCAAAGGCGAACTACTACTCCCCTACACGCAGGAAGAACTCGACACAGCCCGCGCCGCCATCACTCCCCTCTCCGCACTAAAAAACGTGCGGCCTCGTTGAAGCGACACTAACAACAGCCCTCCGCCGCCTACGCCTCCTCTCTCCGCACTAAAAAACGTGCGGCCTCGTTGAAGCCTATCGCACGGACGTTTGAACTTGTAAACACGTTTTCCTCTCCGCACTAAAAAACGTGCGGCCTCGTTGAAGCAACCATTTCACTACTTACCACCCCCGGCAAAGAAGCGCTCTCCGCACTAAAAAACGTGCGGCCTCGTTGAAGCGTCGGCTGGAAGAATGAAGTTGCAATCGCCTTTGGAACTCTCCGCACTAAAAAACGTGCGGCCTCGTTGAAGCGAGCGGAATAAATCCAACTGATTGCGCCTTGATGAAGCTCTCCGCACTAAAAAACGTGCGGCCTCGTGAAGCCATGCAAGCTCGTATGTCCACGGCGCGCAACTATCGCCTCTCCGCACTAAAAAACGTGCGGCCTCGTTGAAGCGACGGTTTATTTAGGGTCGCTCGATATCGTCAATCATTCTCTCCGCACTAAAAAACGTGCGGCCTCGTTGAAGCCGGCTGTCTGCGCGTAGGTGTTCATGGTGCGATTTTTCCTCTCCGCACTAAAAAACGTGCGGCCTCGTTGAAGCTGCGTTGCCTTTGCGCTCTCCGCGTGTGGCGGGTTTTTAGATTCTGTACATCGGCGACCGCGGCCAACAGTTGATCGCAGGCGGTTTCGTATTCAGCGACCACGGAACTGGCCACCTCTTTATTCGGTTTGACATTCGCGGTGCTGGCCTTGCCGGGCGGAATGACTCCTTTGGCCAGCGACGTTATGACTTTGCCAAGTCGGCTATTCATAATACGCAAATGGTCAAGCGTCATCCAGACCGACCAATAGCGGCTGCTGTCCTCCAACCCGCGCACCCGCTCAATCAGCACGCGCCGGCTGGCTGATTCCTCATCGCAAGCACGGGCCAGCTTTTGAATCGCATGCCGTTCCTGGTTAAAATGTGCGTTAAGGTCTCACGATTTCCTTTGAAGCGTCTCCACGCGAACAGAAGTTTTGCTACAAAAAGTTCGCTTTTGGGCAGCCCGGCGCCCGGCGCATCAAGTTTTGGTTCCTGTTGTTCATTCATGGTTTAAACGATGCCACATCACTTGTCTTTTACAAGTAATATTACTTGTGGAATGCAAGTGTTATGAATGTTAATGTTGGAACATGAAAATGAACAAGACCGCCAAACCGCACAAAGCCAGCCCCCTGCCCCGCCGGTCCCCCTGCCCCGTCGCTTGCTCGCTGGATCTTTTCGGCGACCGCTGGACGCTGCTCATCATTCGCGATCTTTTCCTGGGGCGGACTCGTTTCCGCGATTTTGCAAATTCGCCCGAAGGTATTCCGACCAACATCCTGAGCGACCGGCTCGAACGGCTTCTTGAGCAAGGCGTCATCGAACACATTCCGGCGCAGGATGGCACCAAGCGCCTGGCTTATAAGCTGACCAGAAAAGGCAAGGGTTTGGGGCCCGTGCTGGAAGCGATGCGAGATTGGGGGCTGGCGTGGAACAAGGATGCGCGAGCAATGCTGGCGCCCAAATAGGACTTTTCTTTAAAGAGAAAAGTGCGGACGCCATTACTGCGCGGCGCACACGGGGCTATGACGAAATATTCGCGGCAGATTATTTTTTTCCAGCGGCCGTCCGAAGCCAATGCAGCGCCATCAGTGATGCTCCCGGTGGTGCGGGATGCACGCCGTCCTTCAGCCAAAAATCAGGCGGGGCATACTTGGCAGCTTCGTCGAAAATGGATTGATACGGGATGAACGTGGCGTGAAAAGTGTCCGCTACGCGTTTTGCGGCCCGGCGATAACCGTCAAATTCCGGGAACCATTTATCGGTGACCGCACCGGTTCGCAGCACGAACGGCTCGCAGACGATCAACTTCACTTTGGGCAGCGCCTTGAACGTGCGCGTCAGCAATGCGCGATAATCGCGTTCGTAGATTTCCACCGTGCCTTGATATTTGCCGGTGATTGTGTGCCAAATATCATTCACGCCAATCAATATGCTCAGCACATTCGGCTTGAGGTCCAGGCAATCCGCATCCCATCGGTCGGCGAGTTGAAAAACCTTGTTGCCGCTGACGCCGCGATTAAAAACGGTCAAGTTGTCCTTGGAACGATCCACCAGCAATTCCAATCCGGCCATGCCCGCGTAACCGTTGCCGAGGCAATCCGATGTGTTGGGCTTATCGGCCGCTTCATGCTTGCGGCCCATGTCAGTGATGGAGTCGCCTTGGAAAAGCACGACGTCATTTTTGGCGATGAGCGAACGCGGAGAAAACAATCCGGCTTGCGCGCTCGCAGGCGCCAGCGTGGCAAGCCCGGCCGCACCAGCAATGGCCGTCGAAGCTGTGAGAAATGCGCGGCGATTCAATCCTGCCGGCGACGACAAATTATTTTTCATAGAGGTGCGATCAGTTAAACGCCAATCGCATGGATTGAAAAGCGGAATGTGAAGACTTCACCGGTCGTCAATCTAATCCCACTTGAGAACCAGAAGTGCGACCGCCTGCCGGGGAAGCTTTAGTTGGATGGTCGCACGACCGTCTTGCGTCGTAATTTTTTCCGGCGCGCCGATGGCGGTGAGTTTTCCGGCTTTTTCGAGTTGGGCGTATTGTTCCGGCGTAGGTTCTTGCGGCGAACCCAGGCGCTGCCATGCGGTGTAGGAATTGGCGTGGTCATTGTCTATGCGGTATTGCGTGAGTGTGGCGTGAGTGACGGAAGCCGGAAGATGATCGAGCTTCAGCGCCACCGCCGCTTCCGGCCCGGCAACATCGTCATCGTGATAATGCCACGTGAGAACGGTGAGTTGGTGCGTATCGAGGGCGGCGAAAGCGGACACATCAGGCGTCTCGCGGATACCGTGCTGGCGGATGGTCTGGGCATCAAAGCCAGCGCTGCTGGTGACCGCGATGCGTTGACCGCTCATTTTGCTGAACATGCGGAAGACATTCAGCACTGGCAAATCCAGCCCGTGACTCGCCAATGCGCGAAAGCCTGCGAAGTACGGTTGATCCTCAAATTCAAATGCCCAGGTCAGCGCGCCCAAAAGATTCACGCCATGCTCGGCGGCAAGGTCGTATTCACGCGGAAAGCTCGCGGCGGTGTAACTGGAATACATCGTTCCGTTGCGGTAGGCATCGCGCGGCTCGCGGCAGGCGGCGCAACCTTCGGGATCAGATTCGCCAATCACGATTGGTGTTTTTTTGTATTCAGGAAACGATGCGATGACCGCGAAAGCGTCGTTGATATTTCTAAATTGATTCGCCATGCCCATGCGCACGTGGTCATTGGTGAAAACGGGTGAACCCTTGGCGTGAAAGGAAATAAAATCCAGCGGCGCGCCGATCTTGCCATCCACATAATTGGTGCCGCGCGCGCAATGCTCGAGAAATTCGCGAAGAAATTTTCCTCCCGGTCCGCCCGCTGTCTCGGGCCCGCCAACTCGCGCAGAAGGCAACGCTCGGCGCACCCCGGCAACGGCGTAATCGTACAGCCGAAAATAATCCGCGTGCGAACCGTGCCAGTAGCCGATGTTTGGCTCATTCCAAACTTCCCAATACCATTTCGCGACTTCGCCCGCGCCATACTTTTCGACACAATGTTTCGTCCATTGATACGCAAGCTCGCCCCATTTCGCATAATCTTTTGGCGGATAAGCCTGGCCGGCCTCCACGGGCGCGCGTTCGTTGGCTGGCGGATCGTGCGGATAATCCTGCGGATGCGTGCTCAATGCTTCCGGCATGAAACCAAGTTGCGCGTATGGCTTGAGGCCGCGTTCGAGATAAGTGTCGAAGATGCGATCAACGATGGTCCAGTTGTAAATGGGATTGCCATTCGTGTCCTCGCTGTAAATGCCGGTTGAACTCCACTTGAGCGCGGGCGCGCCGTCGCCGCTCGTCAGCAAGTGATGACAACGAATGTAAACCTGCGGCGCGCCAAGCTGGCTAAGTTCAGTGAGAAGTTTTTTGCCATCGGTCATGTAAGTGTAATTCGCCTCGTCGTAGCCGAAGAATCGCCAGATGGGCGTGAGTTCTCCGCGAGGCTGCGCGGCGTCAACGTGGATGGTGACGGGAAATTCGGCGGGATCGGCGGCGAAAGTTTGCTGGAGAAAAAAAGACAGGGCCACGAGGACGGCGGCAAATTTTTTCATAGGATCGCCGACAATAAAATAGACTGGCGCAAATGGCCAGCGGCGTTTGGCCGCGCATGCGAAAATAGCTGAATTTTTTGTTCGTGAATTTGGGTCATCTCTCGAGAAATCGGGTCGAGAAAATATTTGCCGATTGACTCCGTGCGGCGGTTTGGAAAAGTTAGCGGCCTATGGCAAAGATTCAACGCGCGTTACTTTCGGTGTCGGACAAAACCGGGCTTATCCCGCTGGCGCAATCATTACTCGCCGCCGGTGTGCAACTTATTTCAACCGGCGGCACCGCCAAAGCCCTGCGCGATGCCGGGCTCGCCGTGATGGAATTGAGCGCATACACCGGTTTTCCCGAAATGATGGATGGCCGCGTGAAAACTTTGCATCCCAAAATTCACGGCGGACTCCTGTTCATCCGCGGCAACGCGCAACACGAAGCGGCGGCGAAAACCAACGGCATCGAGCCGATAGATCTCGTGGTGGTTAATCTTTATCCGTTCGAGCAAACGGTCGCGAAGCCCGGCGTGAAGTTGCATGAAGCGATTGAGAATATTGACATCGGCGGACCCTCGATGTTGCGCAGCGCGGCAAAAAATCACGACAGCGTGACGGTGGTGGTGGACCCGGCGGACTATGCCGAGGTCGGGCGGCAGATTTCCGAGTCGGGAGAGGTGACGCTGGAAACGCGCCGCAAATTGGCGGCCAAAGTTTTTGCGCGCACGGCTCAATACGACGCGGCGATCGCAACGCATCTGGCGAAGGAATTTGAACCTGCCACGGCGGCGCTGCCGGCATCGCTCACGATCCAGGCGCCGCGCGTTCAAGTGCTGCGTTACGGCGAGAACCCGCATCAGGCGGCGGCGCTTTACGGACGCTTTTCCGATTATTTCCAGCAGCTTCACGGCAAGGAACTTTCCTATAACAACATTTTGGATCTTACGGCGGCGGCAAGTTTAATCGCGGAATTTGAAGATGAACCCCCGACGCTCGCGATCCTCAAGCACATGAACCCTTGCGGCGTGGGACAGGGCGCAGAGTTGCGCGAAGCATGGGACAAGGCGTTCGCCACGGACAAGCAAGCGCCGTTTGGCGGCATCATTGCCGTGAATCAACCGCTCGACCTGCCCTGCGCGGAAGCGATTGCCGAAATTTTTAGCGAAGTGATCATCGCGCCGGATTTCAGCGCCGAGGCGCTCACGCTGTTGCAGAAGAAAAAAAGTTTGCGGCTGTTGAAAGTGTTGAAGAGTCCGCTGGCGGCGCAGGCGCGCGATATTCGCAGCGTGGGCGCGGATTCATTTCTGTTGCAGGAACGGGACCTGAAGACCACGGGCGCGGGAGATCTAAAAATTGTCACCAAACGGCAGCCAACGGCGGCGGAGTTACAGGCGATGCTTTTCGGCTGGCGCATCGTCAAACATGTGAAGTCAAACGCAATTCTCTACGCGGCGGCGGACCGCACGCTGGGCGTCGGGGCAGGACAGATGAGCCGGGTGGATGCCAGCCGCATTGCCGTATGGAAAGCCGGCGAGGCGAAGTTGCCGCTCAAAGGCAGCGTGGTTTGCAGCGACGCATTTTTTCCGTTCCCGGACGGCTTGATCGCGGCAGCGGAAGCGGGTGCGACGGCGGCGATTCAACCGGGCGGTTCGGTGCGGGATGCGGAGGTGATCGCGGCGGCAGATGAACGGAATCTGGCGATGGCGTTCACCGGCACGCGCCATTTCCGGCACTGATCAGGGAATCAGGCTATAGATAAGACAAAATTGCGCGATGACGATGAGCACGAAAGCCGCCCACGTCAGATATTCGCGCGGGCGCAAACTTTTCTGGCGGGTTTCGCCAAGCCAGAAACGGATTTTTAGAGTGCCGATCTCGATCGAGTCGCCGTTGCGCAGAACCGCTTGCTGAAACGGCTGGCCATTGATGGCGGCGAGTGCGGACGGATGGGTGTTCAGGACGAAACCCGCGGCGGGATCGAAGAGCAGTTCAAGGTGCTTGTCCCAGACGCCGTCATCGGCTAACTGCAGATCGGCTGAAGCGGAGCGTCCGATTGTAAAAGGAAAATGGCGGGCGACCTTTTCGGTGCCCGCCATTTTGCCGGAAACAATTTTAAATTGGACCATTCAAGATTTTACCACCAGCGCTTGTGAACGTAAATCCGGTCGCCGGGGTAAACTTCCTTGTCGAGTTCAGGATGGCCATTCAAGGCGCGCCCGCAATTCACGGTATATTTTTCGCCATTGGCGTGGGTCACTTCCACGCGGCCCTTGTTGGCAAAATCAGTGAAACCACCGGCGGTATCAATGCCGCGTGTCACCGTCATGTAACCGGTATAAGCCTGGCGGCTGGGATTGCGCACTTCACCACCGACGGAAAAGAAGCGGTCCGCAGTTTTGATGCTGACGGTGAGGTATTTGAAATATTGCGGGACGTAACGGTCACGGATGTCCGCTTGCAATGCACCGATGGTCTTGCCAGCCGCCTGAAATTTCTGATTCAGGATCAAGGTAATGGAACCGTCTTCCTTGATGCTGTCATCAATCGGTGGAACCGACGTCGGCAAATCGGCAAATGTAATGGTGATGGCATCGCCGACATGCAGCAAGTCACCACTGGCCGATGGGGCAGCACCAGACATCGCGGGAGTTCCCGCTTGAGCAGCTTGATTATTTTGACTCAGCGGATCGTATTTATAAGAAGAATCCGTAGTCTCACAACCCATCAAACAAATTCCGAGAAACAAACAGGTCAACCCGGCAAACCCACGCCCAAAAAATTTCATAGATTCCATGCTTGGCAAAACAGTCAAACCGTCATTACTGCGATTAATACTTTTTATTGATGTCCACGCGGGGCTTTTCAGCAGTTCCAGCACTGCCATTGGCGCCCAACGCGGGATCCGTGTCATCGTTCTTCGAATAATAGTCGTGATAATAGCCGCTGTAGTAGTAGTAGCTTTCATCCTGCGACATATTGATGTTGTTCAACACGATTCCGATCAGGTTGCCACCGACCTTCTCGATCAGTTGCTTCGCGCGGATGTTCATCGGCTGCGGGTAGCGGCGATATTGGATGACCTGGAGAGTCATGTCCACTTCGCTGGCCAGGATGGAGGCATCGCTAACGCCCATGATTGGCGGCGAATCGAAGAACACGAAATCATAACGCAACTTAAGTTCGTTGATGAGATCCTTCATCTGTCCCGAACTCAAGATACCGAGCGAACTGCTGGGCAGCTTTCCGCTGGCCATGAAATCAAGGGCGGGCAATTTGCTGGTCTGGATGACTTCTTCGAGCGTGTTCTGTTTCAACAGATAGTTGGTCAAGCCCAGGTTGTTGGAAACACCCATGAGTTTATGCAACGTGGGACGGCGAAGGTCGGAATCAACCATGAGCACGCGCTGGCCGCTTTGCGCAAACACCGTCGCGAGATTACAAACCGTGGTGGACTTACCTTCACCGGCGCCAGCGCTGACGACCGCCACCGTGTTCAGTTTATCATCCTTGCGGGAAAACAATAGATTCGTGCGCAACACGCGATACGCTTCCGCGTGCGGACTCTCGACGCCTTCTTCCACGAGATAGCCGACGTTTTGTGGAATGACACCGAGCACGGGCGCTTGCAGCGTCCGCTCGACATCGTCAATCGTCTTGACGCTGGTATCGAGATATTCGATGAAGAACGCGAGACCGATGCCGACCACCAAGCCGATGATGATACCCAAAGCTATATTCAGGGGCTTATTGGGACGTACGGGACGCTGACTGGTTTCAGCGCGCTCGATGATCTGCACCATCGTCGTCTTCGGCATCTTGAGATCAACACTTTCCTGGAAGGTGCGCAAGGCGAGCACTTCACGGAATTTGCGGAGGCGATCCAATTCAGATTTGGCCAGATAGTAAGGGCGAGTCCGTTCGGCAGTATCAATATCCTCAGCCTTGGCGCTGTCAACTTTGGCCTGGGAATTCGTCACGACCGCCTTCAATGAAGCAACGCGCGTTTCCATCGCCTGCATGATGCCGTTGACGCGATCATCAATTTCCTTGTCCAAACCCGCCTTCAATTTGACCGCGCGTTGAACTTCGGGATTCTGATCGCCATAATCACTTCGCAAAGTGATGAGGCGCGATTCGGTTTCGAGAGAATTTTGCAGCAACTGGGCCAGAATAGTATCAGGAGCGGCAGTCGGAATGGTTTGAATGAGTTCGGCGCTGGACAGTTCTTTGAGCTTGTCCAACATCGTTTGTTCACGGATGTAAACCGCCTCGCCCTCGATCTTGATCGAGTTATAATGAATCACATCCATCGGCCCCAAAGAGCCGGGCTGCGAGGTATTTTGAGGATCATTTTCAACGACATGCAAGTCATTGCGCAACTTGTCAACCTCAGCCTCCTTGGCGGTAATTTTGGTGTCTTGAACATCTAATTCTTTTTCAAAAGCTTTGATGCCACCCATCGTCAATTCCGTGCGGACTTTCTGGCGATAATCATAATAGACATCGGCAATTGCGTTGGCTATGTCGGCGGCTTCCTTTTTATCGTCACTGAAGACAGTGATATCAATGATACTGGTGTTGCGAGAGGGACGCAGATCAATCATGCGCTTGAGCGCCGTGCGGGTATCAGTCGTCTTGAACTTGGTGTCAGAATTATATTTCTTCTGCCATTTTTCGTTCAGGTTGAGGCGGTCAATGACTTCATCCAGGACGATTTCGGACTGGATGACTTCAAATTCAGTCTGAATGAAGTAAGGATCATAGACGCCGCTGATATTGCGCTGCCCATCCACTCCCGCGACGTCGGTGGAATCGCGCTCAAGTTTAATGCGGGCCCGGCTGGAATAGGCTTCGGGCAGGATGAAAGTGACGATGGTGGCAGTGATGACCACGAGAAGGAACACTGCCAGAATAACGGTCTTGCGGATGCGAATGATGCGCCAATAATCAAGAAAGTGAAGCTTGGCTTCGGGCGCATTAGTGGTTTTTAATGGATCCATACGTCGTCAAAAAAACAGGGGCTAGATCATGTTAGCCCAGCCCCTGTATCGTCATCTGTTTAAACAAACCTGCGGCTTAATAAGACGCAGTCACACCGATATAAACACGGTTACGATCGTAACCACGGCCCGGAACATCCGAACTCACGAGGTCGTAATTGTATCCGGTTTCGGCAGAGAAATAATGGGTGAATTGATAGCTGAAATTTGCGCCAAACAAGTAATATTGATCGGCTTCGTTATTGAAAGTGCTGCCGCCTTCATATACCGAATTCTGATATTGCGCCGTCAAAGAAGCGACCAACTTGGGCGACAGGAATGACAAGGTTTGGTTCACGGAACCATAAACCGTGGATGATTCCTGATCCTGCGTCAAAGACCCATTGGCATTGGCAGCAACATCTGTTTGATTTCTGGACTGGCGGAAACCAACCGTGAGCGAACCAGTATCAATGTATTGATAGCTCAAGCTCAAGTCAGCAAATGGCCCGATACTGGCGGCACCAGTGTTACCGGTCGGAAGCCGGTCGGAATTGTAATAATCCGAAATTTGAACGCCCGCGCGTCCGGAAAAGGTCAAATTAGGGAAGAAGCTGTGTTCCACACCCAAATAAAGATTATGGGTAAAATTATTGCGCAACTGCGGCGATTCTTGAATAGGCGGCACGAATCCCGGAGTCAAATTGCCACCACGGAGATAATCCACCCAGAGCAACTGATAACCGGCAATGAAAGTCGTTTCCGGCTGCACCATCCAACGGCTGTTGAGCGTGAAAGTCTGCTCCACGCGATTCAGCGAAGTGGCATACGACGGGGTATTAACCGTGCCCGGAGGCAAGGCCCCGGTATAATCGTAATAGCTATTGGCATAACCAATCACGAAGCTGAGCAGGCGCGACACGCCGAGATCATAATTGAGCGCAAAATTATTGTGAATGTTATCGCCATTCGCGCGAACCGGCAGAGTGATCGCCCCACCGCCCGCGAGCACTTCCGGCTCCTGCGAAACGATGAAACTTTCCTCAACGTCCATCTTGTTGTGCTCATCAAATGCGTGGGTGAAGGCAAGCTCAACGTCATGGCTCTGGTCTGCTTTATCGCCAGGGCGATCTTCAAAATATTTCAGCGAGTAGGTGTAGCTCGCGCTGAGGGTGGTTGGACCGTCGGACCAACTAACCGAAGCTTGCGGGCGTATTTCATAACCGAAGCTGCTTCTTTTGCCGATCGAACCGTTGGGCTCGGTATTATAATTACTGTCGTAGAAACCGCGGAGCGTTGCGGAAACACTCCAAGGCTTATCGGCACCGGCAGCCCAGTCAGCCCGGGCGGAATAAACGCCTACTGCGCCGATGGCGAGCAGACTGGCAGAAGCAATAACTTTCTTCATAGTTTTATTTTAGTTAATCATTGGCTCGCAAGGGAGTTCCAACAGTAAAAGCAAAAGAGTTTTACTTGAGGAACTTGCTGACTGTCAAACAAATCTTCATCTTTTTTTCAGATATTGAGTCACGGTTAAACCTGGGTTTTTCTGGCTTCTACCAACTCAAGGTGCGCCCTTGCTGGAACGGACCCGCAGCTTTTCCAGACACCGTTTTCCCCATGCTGCTCGTGTTTCTTTGCCACAGCACGACCCACTCTCCGGGAAAAGGCTTATGTCTATTGACCGGCAAACTCAATTTGCGTTCAAAGCCCATCGCAAATTTCTGCGCGACAAACCCCGTGGCTCAGGATGCGCTGACCGTTTTGCCGGCTTGCTGCGCAGTCAGGGTGAGAAAGGTTTGCTCCAGCGCACCCGAGCCGCCGCTTTGTTTTCGCAATTCTTCCCGCGTGCCCAGCGCGACCAATTTGCCCTGATGGATGATGCCGATGCGGTCGGCCATTTCTTCCGCCACGCTTAATTGATGCGTGGAAACGAAAATCGTCGTGCCCTTGAGCGAGCGTTCCTTCAAGACATCCTTGACTACGCGCGCGTGCTGGGGATCGAGGCCAACCATCGGTTCGTCAATGACAAACACCTCGGGATCATGCAGCAACGCCGACACAATCGCCACGCGTTGGCGGGTTCCGTGCGAAAGGCCTTCGATGGGTTTGTTCACGAAAGCTTCCAGCGAAAATCTTTCGATGAGATCGTGGGCGGCGGATTGGATGCGCGCATTGTCCATCTGGAACATCTGGCCGGTGAAACGAAAAAATTCCCACGGCGTCAGTTTTTCGTAGAGGAACGGAAAGTCCGGCACGTACGCCAGGCGGCGGCGCGCTTCGAGCGGATGCGTCTGAACATCGTAACCACCCACGCGCGCGCTACCCGAAGTCGGCTTGATGAGTCCGGCGAGGATTTTGATGGTGGTGGTTTTGCCGGCGGCATTGGGCCCCAGCACGGCGAAAAATTCCCCGCGCGGCACGACGAGATTGATGTCATTGACGGCGGTCAATTCGCCGAACTGTTTGAAAAGGTGGATGAGTTCGATCATGGTCGCGGCGCCGGCTACAGACTGGATATTTGGTCATTGATGAGTTGCCAGCCATCCGGCAAATCCACACGGAGAATTTCGCCCACGCGGCTGACCACGATCAGCATGCGGTAACGATCAAAAATGGAGGCCTCGATGCGATAGGCGCGCACGGAGGTATGGCCCATCGTGACCCAATCGTTGCGCGCTTTCCACGTAATTTCCGGCATCACGGAAAGATCATTGGTGCCGGTCTTCATCGGCAGCGAGCCGAAAGCACCCAGCAGATTCAGCGGTCCCGGCAGATCGAATTCCTGCAATAATGTCTGCGGATTTTCCAACTCCGAAAATTTGAAAACGCGCTCCGTATGCGAACGGCGGCCTTCTTCCATCACCAGATAAACCGTCTGCTCGGACGCGCGCGAATGAAGTTCCCAAACATTTTTTTGCAGCTTCACCCGCAAATGAAAATCCTGCCAGACATCGTTCGTGGAAAGCCGGATTTCAAAATCGAATCCCAGGCGACCAGGCATGTCTTCCAATGCGACGTTGCCTTCGAGATTCAATCGATAGCCGTCGAGCGTCGGCAATATGCTTTCGGGCGACATGGATTCGTCCGTCAAAATTTTACTGGTCGAAAGATCCTGCCCCACACTGGAGGCCCACCGGCAATAGCCAACTTTTTGGCCGTGATGAATCATCTGCAAAGGCGAAACGTCGGAAGCAGTTTGAATTTTTTTCCAAACCAAATTGATTGGCACGCTGCTGCCGACCTGGTTGTGGCCCACGTATTCGGAACGCCACAAAAAATAAGTCATTGTGAGCCAGAATACCGTGAGCACTAAAAATGTAAGGCGCGACAGCATGCAATCAGGGCGCGGGAATATTCAGGATTTGCCCGACATGCAAATGCTTGGGATTCACTTGCGGATTGGCCGCCATCAGTGAGTTGAGGGAGACGCCAAATCTTCGTGCAAGCGCGGCGGGGTTATCGCCGGATTTGATGCTGTAAGTTTTTGGAATGGGATGCGTGCTCGAACTGGGCCCGATATGTTCTGTGTTATGTGGCGTCATCACCACCGGACGCGATGGCGCGGGATTTCTTTCCACCTGTGTTTGCGGAAGCGGCGTCACGTACGCGGGCTCTGGCACGCGCGCAACCGGTGTTCCCTTCATTTGTTCAAGCTGCGATTGCAAGGTCGTCACGTTATCGCGAAGCTGTTTGTTCTCGATCAACACGCGCTCCAATTCCCGTTGCGCCGGCGATGCCAACGGCCCCACCGCCGACACCGTCTTGGCCAATTCCAGTTTGCAACTGTTGATGTGCTGATGCACCACATCCGCCTGATCGGGATGCGCGCTGAATTTGAGATAGCGTTCGTAATGATAAATAGCCGCAGCCGGATCGTTCGCCTTATCTTCGTAAAGCCAGCCCAACTCGAAATGCGCCGAAGCCGACCGCGGATTCACCTCCAGCGCCTTCTCAAAAGAATCAATCGCCCCCTGATAATCCATCTGCCCGACGAGCGATTTGCCATTGATAAAATACGGCTCCCTTTTCTCATCGGTCTGGCTGTCCGAGGCGGGAAAGCACCCGCTCAGGCACCAGCACAGCAAAATCCCAACCGCGCATCGCCGCGCCAAGCCGACATATCTCATGACAACCAAATTAGATGAATCAATTTCAACTGGCAATCTCCTGTTCCATTCCCCACCACCTTCAACACCACACCAACATATATATACGCAAAATAAAAAATCGCCCCACCTTCTTTTCACCACAAACCCCACAAATACCCCCACAATCCCGCGCACCACCCCTAATATTTTGACCATCAATATACTACAATCACAGCCCTCCCCTCCTCACTGAAAACTTTGAAACTTGAAACTGAAAACTTCCCCACTCCCTTCCCTCCCCAAAATACTATTTTGCAAATCCCCCGTTCCATGATTATGTCAACGGCGGCTTATCCTATGGCAATCGCCCGACTCAAACGCGGCCTCCGCGCCACCCTACTCGGCATGGTGCTCAACACCTTCCTCGCCGCCGGCAAACTCGCCGCCGGAATCCTCGGCCATTCCCACGCCCTCATCGCCGACGCCGTCGAATCCCTCGCCGACATCTTCAGCTCCATCGTCGTCTGGCGCGGCCTCGTCGTCGCCGAAGAGCCCGCCGACGAAGACCACCCCTACGGCCACGGCAAAGCCGAAGCCATCGCCGCCGCCATCGTCTCCACCATGCTCCTCCTCGCCGCCGCCGGCATCGGCATGAAATCCGTCCAGGAAATCATCGCCGGCCACGGCCAGGGCCCCCGCGCCTTCACCCTCATCGTCCTCATCGGCGTCATCCTCATCAAAGAAACCATGTTCCGCTTCGTCAACCGCGAGGCCACCACCATCGAAAGCACCGCCATGCGCGCCGACGCCTGGCACCACCGCAGCGACGCCATCACCTCCGCCGCCGCCGCCATCGGCATCACCATCGCCCTCATCGGCGGCAAAGGCTATGAAAGCGCCGACGACATCGCCGCCATCGTCGCCGCCGTCATCATCGCCTTCAACGGCATCCTCCTCCTGCGCCCCGCCCTCAGCGAACTCATGGACGAATCCGCCAAACCCGAAGTTGTTCAAGCCATCCGTCGCGCCGCCGGAGCCATCACCGGCGTCGAACAAGTAGAGAAATGTATGGTACGAAAAAGCGGCCCCCGCTACCTCGTGGACATGCACGTCCAAGTCAACCCCGGCATCACCGTCAAACAAGGCCACGCCATCGCCCATGAAGTAAAAGACCGCATCCTCGAAAAATTCCCCGCCGTCGAAGACGTCCTCGTCCACGTCGAACCCTACGGCGACCAAAAAAAAGCCTGACAAAATCTTCCCGTCCTCCTCCCTCAACGTCAACGATGTTGTGCCTACAAAGCCCAGGGTTGCGCCGTCCCCGGCACTACCCTGGGTCAAAGCCAAAAAAATAAAAACTATATCGAGCAACGCGAGGCGAGCCCAGGCGAGCATCTTCCCAATCACGCCAGATAACCACGCGCCCCCAAACGCCTATCTCTCACCGTCCCGCCGTTGGTATTCGCACCAACGGCACTCAATCGGGGCGAACGGCTATCCAGTTCAATCCCCCAGGCATACATCGCCGGAGACGATCATGGAGAAATAATTGATGTCGCCATTGTCCGTGATCACCACGCCGATTTCGTTCGTGCCATAGTGCAATCGCCCGGGCGACACGCTTTCAAAAGAC
>DATAUW010000030.1 GCA_036268055.1 Verrucomicrobiia bacterium
ACAGACTTAGGGGATGCAAGTAAGGGAAAATTCACGCTTTTCAAACGCGCGAAAGGGGTCTTTCGAGCGTTCCCTTTTTAGTTCAACCACCAACCTACAGGAGTTCTCATGATATTCGCAGTGTTCATTCCGCCCATTTACTTCCTCCTCAACAAACGAATCGGGATGTTTTTGCTTACGAGCGTGATGTTTGTCTTTGCGCTCGGTTTTGCCATGACAGGGATTCTTCTTCCTGTATCCATCATCATGTGGATTGTTGCCATATTCCTAGCCGCTCGTGACCTGGGACGAAGGAAAAGGACTGAGATAATGACGCAAAATGCCGAACTCATCGCAACCAAGATGGCGGAGAAAATGCCGAAGCAATAAATCACTAGCCCCTCTTCCTAAAACCATACATGAAAATCACACACTCTCTTTTCCTTTGCCTCGTTCTCATTGCGCTCGCCGGATGCGCGACCCAGGTTGGCACAACTACATTTCCCGAGCCAACTGCGGGATTTACGCCAAAAGACACTTATGCGATTCCCTACGACAAAGTGTGGGATGCAAGCGTAAACGCCCTCGACAAAAATCGCATTGCCACGACGAGCATGGAAAAGGCGTCGGGAACCATTGGAACCGATTATATTGAGGGGCCGAGCGCCCTCATCGCCGGTGGATTTGTTGGAGCGCAGAGCACGCGATATAAATTCAATCTTGCTTTACGTAATCAGTCTAATGGCAGCGTCCGACTCAACATTCTCTGCAAAATTGAGAGCACGATCAAGGGTGGCTCCGGCGCGAGCCAATGGACGGATGTGACTTCGCAGAACCGCGAGCGGGCAACGAAACTGGAAACTTGGCTTTACGAAGAGGTCGAAAAAGGGCTGTAAAAAATTCCGGACACCATCGTGTCCGTTAAACGGGTATTTGTAGCGTCGTGGCGATATGGATCGAATTCTGGAAGGAGAGCCGTCCTTTTTGGAGAAACAAACAGTGGACTTTATTTAAAGCCGTTTTAATATTCGGCGCCGGTTCGTATTTAGAAGGAATGATATGAAGATTGGAAATTGGATAAAGGGGTGTTTTTTAATTTTGCTCTGTCTCACGCAAGGTCGGATTCTTGCTCAATCAAATCCGCCGACTCCTCCCATGCCACCGCCAGGCCGAGTGCTGGACGCGTGGGAATTTCAAACCACCAATTGGGTTAGTTTCTTTCGCGATGAGCCGCTCTCCTTTTCCAATCTTTCTCTCACAGCCGATTGGGCCGGAAACGGCCTTCTTCTGGATTCCTCAAATTCCGCGTATCTCAACTACGCAATCGTGGCAACAAATGGGTGGACAAATATTTCCTTGCTCAACGGTTCTCTTGAATTGTGGTTTTCAGGAGACTGGAATTCGAGCGACGGCATCGGCAATTGGGGCACCTTACTCGAAGCTGGAACTTGGAACACCAACGCGACCCTGAGAACCGGAGCATGGGGTATATATCTTTCGCCGGACGGATCGAATATTTACTTTTCGTCCCAAACCACAAATTCCGGCACCAATTATTTAAACGCCCCGATCTCTTGGAATGCCGGCGATTGGCACTATTTGACCGTCACATATTCTCCTACGAACTCCGCCTTATATTTAGAAGGCACCCTCGTCTCCAGTGGAGCGGGAGTTGCTACGAACTTATCGGTCGGAAGCAACTCTTTTTCAATCGGAAGCGACGGAAACGGCACTGGCCTCCTCCAAGCACGAGGAGTTTTCAACAACCTTATCACCTATAATTATCAGCTTGATCCTGAGACGATCTCCAACAACTACGCCTACGATTCACAGAGTGTTTATCCTTTGCCGTCGAGCGGCGGCGGCTTTCATCATGACTCAACCGGACCACCGCCCATCCCTGGTGGTGGAAGCAACTCATTAGACGATTTAGACCCCGGCCCTGGATTTTCTTCGCGGGTTTATGGAACAAATGATTTTTATCTCCAAGCGCTTCCTTTGGGAACGAATTCTTTCAATAATAACACAAATGATATAACCGTATTGCTTCATGGAACCCTCTCTGCTGTCGCTTACGAAATTTGGAGCACAACGAATTTGCAGGCAGGAATGACTGATTGGGTCTTGGAGACAAATGTCATCGGGTTCCCCAATACAAATGTAACGGTGGCGATCATTCCGATGGGAAATAGGCCTACATTGTATTTCAAAGCCGTTTCGTTTTTGGATACGGATCAAGGCGGATTGCCTGATTGGTGGCAGCTAAAATATTTCGGCCGTTTAGGCGTTGACCCTTACGCCGATCCCGACGGTGATGGGTGGAATAATCTGCAAGAATACGTAAACGGCAGCAATCCTAATTCGCCTGATGGTCCGCCTCCGCCGCAAAATGCTTTTGAGGAACTCGATCCGAGCGGGACAAATGTCATCATTTCTTGGGCCGGAAGTCCGGGGCCGATTACGGGCTATGACATAAATAGTTTAGGATATGGCGATCTTGGTTCCGTGAGTTCACTGACATTCACCAATTCTGACTTATATGCCTCCTATGATATTCCCGTCGGATACACTATTTCCGCAACTTCCTCTTATGGATCATCAATAGGTTCAGTCGTTGTCGCGGACAATTATTTGTGGAAGCAAATCAATCTCATCCGAGGGCCTCAAGGGCAACTGTATCTCACCATAATCAGCCCGGCGACCAATCTCGCTACGGTTCGTATTTTCGGATATGCGGACGGACAAAGCACATTCGACGCTACCTTTCCTTCTTTTGACGTTCCGATAACCGCCTTCACAAACGGAATTGCCGCACTGCCGACAAATAGCACTGACATTGCATTTGCTTATACTGCCGTATATGCTCGTGGAATCAGTAGCACCGGAGATTATAGCAATCCATCATTTTTTTATCTTGATAGCTCTTCTTGGTTGGCAGAAACCGGCACAACGTCGCATAGTGACTTTCCGAACGCCTCTACGGAGATGAAGCAAAACATCCAATTTTTATTGAGGGCGGCTACTGTAGGTAGTGCATTTAATTGCGATACAGGGAACGCAGATTTTGTTAATCGTCAAATCAGTTATTCACCTTACTTCACGAGCAGCGCAAATGACTACGTTTATTCCGGATTTAGGAATTATACGGTTTATGATGCAATGCTGCCGGCCGAACAGAATTTCATATTCAATAATTTTGTATATAATTCTTCGTTTGGAAAGGGCATATATTATCCGCCTGCTGGCGATTTTGATGACAGCTTAATCGGATGGGGCGGCACCGGAGTGTCCTTTTTAGACACAACGACCGAAACGAATCACATTGCTTTCGATCCGCCCTTTCTTTTCAGTGGATACACAAATCCGATCCAATCAGCGCTCGGGATTAATAGCTCTCCGTATAATATTTTCGACCGCGACTTGGTCATCACGAACGATGTAACGGGCGGATTTGCGGATGTTGGGATCACGCCGCATCTGAACGGGACTTTGCAGATGTCGAGCGGGGTGCGTAACATTTATGGGTTGACGATCAATAGCATTTTAGTCCTAAACAGCAATCGGTCGGTTACTCTTTCTGCCGGTTCGGAAATAGGCCCACTCGATACGAATCAACCGTCTTGTTTGTTCCTGAACGCAGCGATTCCAAGTCTTGAAACCGTAAGCTATTATTTCAATCAAAGTGAAAACATTGGCAGCAATCCGGGAGAGGGCAGTTTTTCAAATGCTTCGGAAACCCAATTGTTTATGTTAGGCTGCGGACAATCAATGTTGGTGGCGGGGTGGGCAAAGCAGGCCGTCACGAACGGCTATTCCGGCGTGTATGCTTATTTACAGCAGTATTTCGACAAAGCTTATGTGGCAGATACTAATGGTGTCGCTACTTCTACTCAGACTGGCATTTTGTCTCCCTTTGGCGATTTTTACGCTACTCAACCGGGACCTGCGGCGCTTGTGACATTACCAGACAGTGACACCGGGCAACGAGGAACGAATATAATCCATGTGGTCAAATTACAATTCGATGTGAACCATGACGGGCAAATGGATTTATCTCTGACAGGGCCAGACAATACGTCGCCCGATCACCCTTACGTTTTTTGGGTCAACAATAATTACGACAGATTTAAACTTGATAAGGACGATGACGCATATTATCAGGACGATCTTGATCCTGTGGACATAAATGCGTTGCCGGTTCAACAGCGGGTTCCTGATTTTGCATATTCCACGAATGGATTGCCTTCGATACCGTGCACACGAGACCTCGAAGATTACGCGCGACTATGGATTCCTGGTTTGACCTCGCTTTTACAAGCAGCCTCCACTAATTACACGATTCGCTTGAGTGGCTACGGAATAAGGATTTATTCAGCGGTAGAAAGCGACGGAGGAACAAATTATTTGAGCGACAGCACCACCGCTAATGCTCAAGTCTCGGACTCGTCCTCATTGTATCTTGGCACGCTTGATGGCTCATCCCATATTATTTTAAGTGGACGAACGAATTTAACTGAGCACTTTATTTTCTGCGGCATCGGAGCAACGACCAGCTATGTGGTGTTGGAAGCCGTTGATGGAAACGGGAATGTAATTGGTCAGGCCACGGCATATATCCAACTGGTGGATATCAAAAACTTGTATGAACGATGGACAGTGGGAGAACGTGCTCAATTCCCGCCGACCAACATTGTTCAATGTTCAGTTGACGATCTGCCTCCTGGTCAAAATGTCGGTTTCCAATATCCATACAATCCCGCTGTGGACACGAACAAGCCCTACATCCTTTACGTCCACGGTTGGAACATGACGACGTGGGATAAGGACCGCTTTGCTGAAACTGCCTTCAAGCGATTGTATTGGCAGGGATACCAAGGCAGATTTGGTGCGTTCCGCTGGCCGACAGGAAATGGGTTTATCGGGGCTGGTTCTCTCGCCACTAACCTCACGGAAAAAGACAATTACGACAGCAGCGAGTTCAACGCTTGGCAGTCTGCATCCGGTTTGACAAATCTTTTAACCTCCTTAAATGGGAAATATCCTAGCCGCGTATATCTTCTGGCTCACAGCATGGGCAATATCGTGGCGAGCGAGGCGTTGCGACTGTCCGGCGGACAAGTGGTCAATACTTACGTTGCGAGCCAAGGGGCGATTTCGGCGCACACCTACGATACGAATGCTGCCATTTACTCATTTTCTTATCCTCCTTTTTCGTCTTCACCCGACACGCCCAATATTTACGGGAATTGGTTTGCTGGACTCAATGGCAGCGGAGCAGGGCGTATCATCAATTTTTACAACACTAATGATTATGCTCTGGCGCGCCCCCATTGGCAGCTTAATCAGTTATTTAAGCCAGACCAAGACGTGCTTGAAGGCACTACGAACTGGTATTACGGATATAGCGGAAGCATCGGTGACCCGCCGCCGTGGAATCATTTTTATAAGCAAACATTCACCGGGAGCACAGTGATCAGTTTCAACATTGTCGCGAGCCTGAATGATCTTTACGAAGTCACTGCTTATGCAGCGCAATCCTACACGACGGCGTTGGGCGCAACCTCCGTAAGCCATGTGGCTGCAAATGTTGATTTAACGACTCTTTGGCCTTCGCCCGACCCTCTCGGGAATAATTACGGCTCCCACTTTTATCACAGTGCCGAATTTCGAGGCGACGCCCCGCCGGAGTGGAATTATTGGCATACGCTTCTAACTTCTCCAACGACAGGTTTTAATATCAGTAACCCATGAAAATCCGTAACTCAATATTGAGTCTCGTTGCCATAGTTGCGCTGCTGATCGCATTGATAATTTGGCATGAGAGCAAAAATTCAGCGAAACCATCCTCCGAAGTGGATGAACCGAATGTTGCGCCACAAGTTACCACTCCCTCCGTAGCGACTGCGCCTCCGCAAAGCAGCCCACCCGCGGCAAAACCTGCCAAAGGTGCCGACCTGTCGCTATCCCCGCCGCTGAGCAAGGCAGATCGGACAATCGGAATGCTTTCCACTTATAACGATGTTCCGATAGTGTTTTACGGCAGGGTCGAAGATCAGTTCAGTAACGCTGTGGCAAATGCCACCGTCAATTTTGATGTTCGAGTTTATAATGGCACAGAATCTACCGTGAAGCGTGGACAGGTAATGACGGATGCCGACGGCTTTTTTACCGTCTCGGGATATCGAGGGCAAGAGTTGGGGCTTGTTCCAAAAAAAATGGGCTATGTCCTGGCGACGACCGGCAGCGGCACATCCTTTAAATACTCAAAACTGGAAGAACATCCGTATGTGCCCGATGCTGCAAATCCAACCGTGATAAAAATGTGGAAGCTGCAGGGCGCAGAGCCGTTGGTGACTATAGACCAACATTACAAAATCCCATTCACGGGTGCGCCCATCTTTGTTGATTTGGTGACAGGAAAAATCGTATCAACCGGCGGAGATTTAGAGATTATCGTGAAGCGCGCCGCCGGTGCCATCACGCAAGTCAATCATGGCGATTGGTCTGTAGAGTTTGCGCCTGTCAACGGAGGAATCATGGAGTCTGATTATCACACCTCTCAAGTTGCTTTTAGTGCTCCCGAAAATGGCTACCAAAACAGCCTTTTAGTGCAGATGAATCACGACAATCCCGATTGGTTCGACAATATCCAAAAAGTGTTTTTTCTAACGAGCAGAGGCGGCCAGGTTTATAGCAAAGTTTCCGTTGATTTTGGGATTAATTCCGACCCAGGCAGTATGATGTGGCTTCAATTCAAAGGAGTCGCGAATGCAAACGGCTCTCGAAATTGGGAAGCAACAGCACACTAATTCATTGGTGTCTCAATGCAGTGATTTTTAGCGGTGGTCAGAGTTCATGGCTTTGTGGAACCTTGTGACTGGTGAACTGTGGCCGTTCTCTTCTCGCGGAGTTGCCACAGTGCAAGACGAGCCGAAAAAACCAGGAAGTGCGTCGCCCGAATGATTATCGTCGTGGTATCGCTGGCGAAGGGACGGCATGACGTTTTCACATCGTCGCTGTGGCCTTCCTGTCCTTCCTCACTTCCCTCGCATCCGAAACGTGACAGCCAACGCCACAGCGTCAAACATGTCCATGCGACGATCTTCATTTGTCCACGTGCGACGTTTTGGCGGTAAACGTGACGCAAGTTCATCGGGAAACTGCCTTGCCAGAGTTTCGGCCATTTGGTGTTTTGTCCACTTTGAGTTGCTGAAGATCGAACTTCGCAACTGGTTTACAGAAAGCAATCCCACTTTTAGCTTGCGCTTCCCTGCCGCCTTGATGATTTGCTGCTGTAACGTCTTGATCCGGGGAGCGCGGCGAGAGCTTTTGGAATCCACATTTGGAAGCAGCAAAATTCCCGGTTGAAAATATTCAATCAGCTTTTCTACCCTCGCAAGTGACTGAATGTTTTTGTCGCCTTTGACCTCCTTGCAACCAAGATCAACGAGCATGTTTGGCCCTTCCATGACGGCATCTCCATTCTCGAATTCTGGCCACTCAATGCGCCCTCCATTTGTAAACGGGTGGCGAAGCATACGACTTTCTGATTTCGTGAAGAGCCTAGGATTATGGAAACGCGCTAATTCGATGAAACGCAGCCCATATTCTCGGGTAAGCAGATGTGTTGTCCTTCCGGTCGCGTTTGATTTGAACATGAGGTCAAAGAAACGCCGTGCTTGAGCAGGAAGTATTTTTCTGCGGAAATCTGGAATAGCGTTAGCACAATGCGCTGCCATCGCAACCCCATAGCTCGCCGCCAATGATCTCTCAAAAACATAAGGGTCGTTGATTTCGGACGCCTCCTCGGTTAATTCGAACAACGCAGCAGGGTCGCCAAGTCCGAACCAATATAAGGCGCGCGTAACCCTGTCGCGAAAATTACGAACTGTGGTGGTCAAAAGCCATAAGAGCCATTTGGCTCGAAGGCAGTCAGATTGTGTCCGTTTTTCAATTTTACTTTTCCAACGAGACTCTAAAGATTGCACGTCGGCGGCAACGTCAAGAACACGCTCAAATCCAAACCTGTCTGGAAAGTTCCGCCGAACCCACTCTGTCCATTGAAGGTCACGCTCACCGACAGGCATGGGCCTTAACACTGAATCCAAAAACGTAGCGTTGAGCGGATGGTTTGAAGCTCCTCTTGTTTGGTAGAGGCGTCGAAACAAACGATCTGAGCCTGGCCTTATTTGGCGAATATGCTCCGCCAATGCACTGATGGTCGTCTCATCAAGCAGATTTGCTTCGTTCGTTGCGGCAATTGCCAATACTCTTCTCAATTTCTCGACCATTATTCTCTGCCGTTTATTCTTGAAGGAAATAATCGAGAGCAGAAACGGTATCATAGCCCAGCAATTTATTGCTGGGTTGAATTCCCCTTTAAAACAAGTCCCGGCAGGGACGAAAGAAATCCAAGTGTGGAACCAAAACTTCCATACTCGCCCAACGCTTCTCATTAACCTCCAACTTCAGTTGGGGGAAACCCGCTCCCGTGCGCGCAAGAAACTGTTTCAACAGTTTCTCAAATTTTCCTTCTCCCGCTTCCGCCACGCGCGCTCCTGCTTCTGCGTTTCCCCACGAAGCAATTCCTCCGCTGACCAGCCTTTTTCCCGCGCGTATTTTGCCAACGCAAACAATTCCCGTGCGACTTCACTTTTGTCGCGTCCTTTCAACGCCTTCGCACCCTTGGCGAGTAAACCCGCCTTCGCCGCTTTCTTGACGAGCTTTTCCGCGCGCAATAACGCGGGCAAATGTTTTGGAATTCCGTCCAGGGCGGAAGGACGTTCGTGCTTCGTGCCTTGCTTCTCCGCTTTTTTGATTTGCTCCCATTGCGTCCACACGGCGGCGACCGTCTTCGCTTTCGCATCGCCGAAAACGTGCGGATGCCTTCGCACCAATTTCTCCGCGATCGTGCGCGTCACTTTTTCAAAATCGAATGCGCCGCGTTCCTTCGCCATCTGGCAATGGAAAACCACTTGCAACAATAAATCGCCAAGTTCCTCCACCATCTCATGATCGTCGCCCGCTTCGATGGCGTCCATCAACTCATAGACTTCCTCGACCGCGTGCCAGCGCAGCGTGCGATGGTCCTGCTCGATGTCCCACGGACAACCGCCCGGCCCGCGCAGCCGTGCCATCACTTCGAGCAATTCCGTAATCGCAGCTTTTTTTGGCATGGCTTAGAGAATGACCAAATTATCGCGATGAATCACTTCGCCGCGCCCCGTCTGTTTTTCGCGAATATCCACCGAACTGAAATTGGCGATGCCGCGCGCGAATTCATTTCCATCGAGATCGCAGATACGCAAAACGCTGCCCGTCTCAAAATCGCCTTCGAGCTTTGACACGCCCGGCGGCAAAAGACTTTTCCCCTTTTCACACAGCGCCACCTTCGCCCCCGCATCCACGAACAGCGTGCCCTTGGGATGATGATAAAACGCGATCCACCGTTTGCGCCCCTGCAACCGCGAGGATTGCGGGATAAACAATGTGCCTTCCTCCGCGCCATCCATGATTCGCGCGAGCACATTTTTTTTGTGGCCTGACGCGATCACCAGCGGAATGCCCGAGCGCACGACAATTTTCGCCGCCTGAATTTTCGACGACATGCCGCCGACCGCCGTTTCGCTGTCGGTCCCGCCCACGCTGCGTTCGAGCGATTGATCAATCTGCTCGACCGTGTGAATCGTGCGCGCGTTCGCCTTGCCAAAATTTTCAATGACGCCATCCACCGTCGTCAAAATCACCAACAAACCTACTGGCAATAATGAGGCCACGAGCGCCGAAAGTTTGTCGTTGTCGCCGAACTTTAATTCGGTGGAGGAGACGGCGTCGTTTTCGTTGATGATCGGAACAACACCGTGGGACAGCAGAGTGACGAGGGTGTTGCGCGCGTTGAGATGCCGCGTGTGGTCCTGCAAATCCTCGTGCGTGAGGAGGACTTGTGCGACATGGAGATCGTGTTTTGCAAAAAGTTTTTCATACGTGGCCATCAGCCGCGACTGGCCGACTGCGGCGCACGCCTGCAATTCGGAAAGTTCACGCGGACGTTTTTTAAAACCGAGCGCGCCCATGCCGGACCCGACGGCGCCCGATGTCACCAGCACGACTTCACAACCCGCGCGGCGTTGCTCGGCGATCTGCGCGGCAAGCTGCGCCATCTGCTCGAGATCAGGCTGCTTGCGGCTGTCCGTAAGCACACCTGTGCCGAGCTTGACGACGATACGATTGATTTTTTGTAGCAACTGGCTTCGCACGGAAGTTACGTAGCAAATGCGCGTGGATGTGTCGAGGAGACGTTGTGTGACGGAACTACTTTCGAGGCTTTTTATTTATCCAATACAAAATCAATCGCCTGCCAAAGCATGTCACCGCACGCGGCGCGGCGGGCGCGTCCGGCGGATAAAAGAGCGCTGGCATCCGGGCGTCCCCTGCTCCGCCCCAAGTGTGAATTCATTTGTGCCACGAGCGCTTCGGCGTTTCCCGCCGGAAAAAATCCGACGCGCTGGTTCTCAATTTCACGATTCACCGGGATGTCGGAAATAATGGCGGGCAGGTCGAGCGCCACCGCGTCATAAATGCAACCACCACCCGGGCCGCCTTCAAATAACGTGGGCTGGACGACCGCGCAGGAATTTTTCATGAGTTCGATCTGATCGCGTTTTGGAATCAGGCCGAGAATGTGAACACGCTTTTTCAAACCGCGCGCTTCCATCTTCCGCATCAAATTCGGAAAGTATTCCGGATCGCTCGCGCCCAGCGTGGACCCGGTGCAGACGAGTTGGACTTCCGGTTTTTGTGCGGCGAGCAACGCGAAGGCCTCGAACGCGGTCGCATGATCTTTGTGCGGCCAGAATTGGTTCGAGATGATGAAGTAAGGCCCGTTAATGCCGTAGCGCGCGGGCACGCCGGAAATATCTTCAAACCAATCGCTATGCGGCGCGGCTGAGAACGGGAGCGCAAAAACGCGAGCGGTGGCTTGCGGAACAAATTTGGCGATGTCGGAAGCGACGGCGCGGGAATTGACGATCACGGCTTTAGCGGTCGTCAGCATCGCCACAAAATGTTCATCGCGCGAGCGGCAGCTTTCGGGCGTGAAATTTTGCGGAAAATATTTGTGCTGAAAATCGAACGCATAACCCACCCACGGGCGGGTGAAATGGCGAGCGGGCGGATTCAACGCGGGCAGCACGGCGTCGAGTTTCAATTTATCAACCGCGCGGCGAAACGCGCTGCGGCCCACGTCAATGTGCTGGATGGAAATCTGATTTTCAAACGGCGCGAACGCTTCGCGCACGACTTCGGCGGAAGGCGCAAAACCGGGCTTCGGCGTTTTGCCGGAGATTTTATCTTTCCAGCGGCGCTTGAATTGCCGCCAGCGCAGGCGCGGCCCCGAATCCGCGATGATCAAATAAAACTCCGCGGACTTGGAACGCGGACTTGCGAGCAGTGATTCGACCACTCCGGCCAGGAAATCCACCCCGCCGCTCCACCCGATAAAGTCTTGCGAGAGGATGCCGATTTTCACCGGGCGGTTTCTTTCTGCGAGCCCGATTCGGCAATTTGAAAGAAGCCCGTCAACTGTTCGTCTTCGCCGCCTTGAAAAACGTATCCCAACGAGCGATACAAACCCGCCGCGCGAACATTGGCCGGATAAACTTTGAGGCGGATCTTTTTTGCTCCGCGTTCGGCGGCGGCGGCGTGCAAAAACTGCATCAGGCGGCGCCCGTAGCCGCGGCCTTGCACGGCGGGATCAATCGCGATGCCCAGGCTCGGCACTTCGTAGCCTTCGTCCCAGCCGCGCAACATTCCATAGCCGATGACTTCCTTTCCCTCCATCAACACGCAGTAAAAATCTTTGCCGGAATAAGCCGATTTCTTCTTGGCTTCCTCGCCCGTCAGCGGATGCGGATGAAAATGTTCTTCTGCTCCCGATGCTTTTAAACGCTCGAAAAATGTGCCGAGCGCCTGAGCATGTTCGGGAATAATTTTTTGGCACGCGGGCGATGCCGTTTTCGCCGGTGTTGCGCCCTTGGAATTTTTTTGCTCAAAAAAACTGCGGATGGTGTTGGCGATAAGTTTGACCTGCTCCAAAGTCAGTCCGGGCCAGCTTGGCAGATTGATTCCTCGCCACGCGAGATCCTCCGCGACGGGATGCCTTTGATAACGCGAAGCATACATCGGCATCGTGTGGACGGCATAAAATAGCGGACGCGTTTCGATGCCCGCAGCGGTGAGATGTTCGCGCAGCGGTTCGCGCACTTCGGGAGTTTGCACCAGCAGGGAAACCATCCAATGGCCATGCGTGACTTCGCCAAACTCGCCATGCAACTGCACCGGCAGACCGGCAAGTTCGGTGCGATACATCTCGGCGAGCTTGCGTTTTTTGCTGATGAATTCTTCGGCGCGTTCCAACTGCGCGAGCCCGATGGCGGCGCAGATATTCGTCATGCGATAATTGTAGCCGATGACATCGTGCCAGTATTCGCGATGCGCGGCGAGGCCCTGGCCTTTGAAATGGCGCGCGCGTTCAAACAGCGTTTTATCATTGGTGACGACCATGCCACCTTCGCCGGTCGTGATGGTTTTGTTGCCAAAAAAACTGAACGCGGCGATATCGCCAAACGTGCCGACGTGGCGGCCCTTGTAACGCGCGCCAAACGCCTCGGCGCAATCCTCAATCAAAAAAATACGATGTTCGCGGCAGATTTTCGTGAGCGGATCCATGTCGCAAGGATGACCATAGAGATGCACAGCCATGACGCCTTTGGTGCGCGGCGTGATTTTGCGGCGTACGTCTTCGGGATCCATTTGCCACGTGTTCGCGATCGAATCCACAAACACCGGCGTGGCTCCGGTGTAAGCGATGGCATTGACGGCGGCGACATAGGTCAGCGTGGGCACGATGATTTCATCGCCGGGCCCAATGCCGAGCGTGACCAACGCGAGATGGAGCGCGATGGTTCCATTGCAAACGCCCACGGCGTGGCTCGCGCCAATGAAATTCGCGAATTGATTTTCGAATTCGCCGATGAAGCGGCCCTTGGAGGAAATCCAGGTGCTGTCGAGGCATTCCATGACGTAACGCTTCTCGTTGCCGGACAGGTCGGGTTGATAAACGGGGATTTGATATTTCATGCCGGCGTAAGAGGCCAATCCGCAAAGACTGGGGTCATATTCATAAAAAAAGGATAGGCACTCGGATGCTAAATGCCACAAGAAAATATGAATGGTTTCGCGTGCGCCGCTTCAAATGGGCTACGCCGGCAACAATTCCGCGTATAATTTTTGCATCCGCTCCGCGAGCGCGATCACCGAATAGTCTTTCGTGACTTTTTCGTGCAGGGCGTTTTTTTGAGCCGCGGTGAGCGCGGGCGTGCTGGCCCACTTGAGCATGGCCGCGCCCAATTCCTCGACGGACTCCGGTTGGACGAGCTGGCCAAAATTGCCGACCTCGAAAGCTTCGGGAATTCCATCCAGCGCGGACGCGATCACCGGCTTGCCGCACGCAAAGGCTTCGAGCAAGACCAGCCCGAAGGCTTCGGTGCCGATTTGCGGATGGACGAGGCAATCAATCGCGTTCATCGCTTTCGGCATGTCCTGACAGTAAGGAGTGAGCCACGCTTTGCCCGCGAGGCCGAGCCGTTCGATGTCCGCGCGCAAAGTGTCGCCCATGCTGCCGCGGCCGATGATGAGAAAACGCGCGGCCGGAACTTGCGCGTGGATGCGTGCCGCCGCCTGAAGAAATTCGCGCTGGCCTTTGCCGCGTGGCAGGTCGTATCCGCCGGCAACAGCGAAAGCATAATCGCCCGGCTGCAATCCCCATTCGCGCCGCTGCGCTTCCGCGTCGAAGGGACGAAAGCGCGCGGTGTCAATGCCGCCGTGAACGACGTGAACCTTGGAATGGTTTCCAAACACGGGCGGACGGCTGTGGCGCTCTTTTTCCGGCGAGGCGGGCTCATAAAAACCGTCCCGCAGGACGCGCGCAGTGAATTCGGACACGGCGATCAAGGCATCGCATTGCCGAAGGAGCAGCACGCGGCTAAGCCAGGAGCGCGGGCTTTTGGCGAGGTGACGGGACAAAATGATTTTTGGTTTCGCGCCCGACAATTGCGCGGCCAAGAGGGTCGGCCAGATGTCGCGGCCATGATGGCCGTGGACGATATTGATTTTTTCGCGGCGAATGAGTTTTGCTGTGTAAGAGATGTAACGAAGTTTGAGCCAGCCTTCCGGCGGCGTGACATGAAACGGAATTTCGAGATTGCGGATGACGCGGGAAAAATCGCGTCCATCGGGCCCGGCGATGCTGACGTTTTCGCCGAGTTGTTTCAGGCCATAGGCAAGCTTCACGCATTGGTCATCCGTGCCGCCGCCGGTGAGGAGCGTGTTGAGATGCAGGATGCGCAAATTATTTGCCGCCGGTTTCGCCATGATGGGGGAGATATTGCGAGAGGCCGCGTTCGCAACGGATTTTGTTGGATGCGATGGTTTCGGCCAAACGCTGCTGGCTGGCGGGGACGTGATCCTTGGGGGCTTGAGGATGGTTCAAGTGGTAAACAATCGCGCGGCCATAAACGAATTTGCGCGTCCGGCCCAAATGATACAGCCGCGCGCCGAGATCGGAATCTTCGCCGATGCCCCAGCCGGTGTATTCCTCGTCAAAGCCATTCACGGCCAGCAAATCTTCGCGCCAGAATCCCATGTTGCAGCCGATGATGCCGCGATGTTTGCGGTTGCGCTGCACCAACGGAAACGGAAAACGAAAGGCCTTGGCGATGCCGGTGATTTTGCCGTGCAGGCACCAATTTAAAATGGGCGTGCGGAAGGAATCGAAGTCGTGAACGAATTTTTCCTGCACGAAACAACGGCGGCCCTGAACCCAATAGCCGCTCTCGGCGAGCGCGGTGTGGTCGCTGATGAATTCCTCGTGCGGCACGCAATCACCATCCAGCAGGACAACGTAATCGCCGGTGGCGGCGGCCAGGGAATGATTGAGGATGATGGTTTTGCGAAATCCGAGGTCGTCGTGCCAGAGGTGGCGAAGCTCGATTTGCGAGTTCCATCGCTCGATGCGCTCGCGCGTGGGTTCGGCGGAGCCGTCATCGGCGATGAGGATTTCGTAGGGCTTGAGGGTCTGGCGAGCCACACCGTCGAGCACCTTTTCCAGCGCATCGGGCCGTTGATACGTGCTGATGATCAGCGAGATTTTGGGGCCGGGCATGGCGGGGGCGGTTCGGAGTGAAGATGCTCGTAAAGGCGGCTGTGGCGGACGAGCGTCGAGTAGGCGGTCGAAACCGCGATGAAAAATCCGGGAAAGCCGTCAAGGAATCCGCGGCGAAAAATATACGCGCGAAGAAACCGCCAGCCCGAACGCACGATCACGGCGGGCGCGGACCAGCCGGTCTTGGCCTCAAGCTGGCGCTGCAAAAAAATGTCCGAGAAGTAACTCATCTTCTGCACATAACTATTGATCGTCGGATTTGTGTAATGATGCAAATCCCCGGCGATTTTTTTTTGCGGGCCGATGAGTTCGATTTTGCAATGTTCCGGACTGCCGTCCCACTTGCCGGCGCCGCGCTTGATGAGACGCAGGACGTGGTCGGGATACCAATCGCCGTGCGTGATCCAGCGGCCGAGGAACCACACCTTGCGCGCGAAATACGCACCGGCAAAATGTTCCTGATCGCCTGCGAAAAATTTTTGGATGGACTCGAACAATTCGGGCGAGACTTCCTCATCGGCATCCAGGCACAGCACCCACGGTTGCGTGCAATGTTGCAGTGAAATATTTTTTTGCTCGCGAAATCCCTGCCAGCGTTCGCGGATGATTTTTGCGCCGTGCTTCAAGGCGATTTCTTCGGTGGCATCGCGCACTTCCTCATTCAAAACGATGATGATTTCGCTCGTCCAGCCGGAGACGCTCTCCAGGGCGCGGCCGATGCGCGCGGCTTCGGCGCCCGAAATCATGCTGACGCTGATGGGGAGTTGGTTCACGCCGGATGGGAAAATATTGGTGAAGGGCGCGGCAGTCGGAGAGGCCGCGGAAGTGCGCCCGAATTTTTCATGGAAACAAGTGAAACATTCTCCTCACACGGTGAAAAGCCTAAAACGATTTTTTGCTTTTTGACTTGTCTGGCGTAAAATGTTTTGTACTTTTTTTGCGCTGGGTGTTTCGCGGGCTTAGGGAAACTCGCGCGGCATCCGCGAACAAACAATTATTGTAGTAACCTAGATGCACCATTCAAATTCGACTCCACCCGCCAGCGCACTCAACCGTTATTCCGCCAAGAAAATGGCCAAGCCGGTCAATTTCGTTTGCAACGCGCCGGAGGCCAAGGCGGTCACGCTTATCGGTGATTTCAATGACTGGGACCCCAATGCCTACCCGATGAAACGCCAGCCGGACGGCGCGTGGCACGTGCAGATTCCACTCAATCACGGCCATCATCATTACCAGTTTCTCGTGGACGGCAAGCCGACGCTCGACCCGCGCGCGCAAGGCATCGCCCGCAATGAACAGAACGAAAAAGTTTCGCTGATGTCGGTCAGTTGACCGGCCCATTCAGTTGTTTTCGAGCGCGCCGCCGTTCGCGGGCGGCTTCTGGTTTTTCGCGCGTTGCTCGGCAAAGAAAGTCTGGAGCAGCGCACGGCATTCGGTTTCTTTCACGCCGCGGGTGATTTCGCATTGATGATTGAGCGTGGGGAATTGCAACAGGTTTAACGCGCCGCCCGCCGCGCCGCCTTTTGGATCGCTCGCGCCAAACACGACGCGCGCGAGGCGCACGTGGACGATGGCTCCGGCGCACATGGGACAGGGTTCTTTCGTCACGTAGAGCGTGCAATCGGTCAGCCGCCAGTCGCCGACGACTTCTTCTGCTTGCGTGAGGGCGAGCATCTCGGCGTGCGCGGTGGCGTCCTTGAGCAATTCCACCTGGTTGAACGCGCGGGCGATGATGCGGCCGTTGCGCACGACCACGGCGCCGATGGGCACTTCCTCAGCTTCATAAGCGCGCACCGCCTGGCGCAAGGCTTCGCCCATGAAATACTGGTCGCTTTGCAGGTCAATGATCGGTTCTTCAGCCATGAGCGGGAAGGCTTTCCTCGACAATCCAGGTGTTGCGACCATCCGCGCCGCATTCGCAATCGGCTGCGAAAAATCCGCCGCGATGTTTCCAAAACAACGGCCAGATTTGTTCGACGTCGGTCACGGGCATTTTCAGTGCCGCGAGTTGTTCGCGGGAAAAAAATTGGAAACGGCCTTCGCGATGCGGCACGGGCACGGATTTTAATTTCACTTTCACCTCGAACAAAAACAGGAGCCAATGGCTTTGGCCTTCGTAGCCGCGTTCGGCGATGATGCCGGTGAGATGCAAATCGCCGGGGCCGAGTTTCACGCCCATTTCCTCCCACGCTTCGCGGCAGCCGCAGACGTAGGGAGATTCGCCGGCTTCGGTGTGCAGCTTGCCCCCGCAGGGACTCCACAGCCCGAGGTTCGGCTGCTGCGCGCGTTCGAGCAGCAGGACTTCGTCGCGCTCATTGAAACAATAGAGCAGCGTGGCGATTTTGTAGGGCAGCGTCATCGGCGACAGTGAAGCAGGGGGGACGCGGACGGGCAAGCGTAACCCCTGTGCGCGGTCAACGGGGCATCCGGCACTGCCCCCAATGGCAAGGTGGCACTGCCGCGCCCCTCCCGCTGAAACCAAATCAAACCCGCTCGTCCCACGCTTCTCATTTCCCCACCGCCCCATCCCGCATTCCGCACTCGTTTAGTTTCCCAATCGTCACACGTTCGACCGGCATTCGTCACATTCGCTTTTCATGCTCGCTAAAACATGAAAGCGGGACGCTCCTTCGAGCCACATTTGATCGTCAATGAACTCCGGCTGCCGAAGAGCAGCGAATGGCGTCCGCAACTTCACGGCTGGGCTTTCATTCGGATTCGCAGCGGCATCAGCTATTGGCAACAGACCCAATGCGTGCGCGAACTCGAACCCGACAGCGTCCTCGTCCTCACCGGCACTACCCACGGCGCTCTTCGCGCCAGCCAATTAAACGACGTTGAGATTGATTACTTTTGCCTCGACCCCGAAAAACTCGCCGGACTCCTCACCCTCGGCGAACAGCAGGCGCTCATGAAAGCCGCCGCCGCTGGACGCCCGCTCTCCGTGCGCGTCCTCCCGCCCGCGGACACCATTGCCCAACGCTTTAAAAATCTTTGCGCCAACCACGCCACCGGCGGCCTCTCGCTCCGCCTGCAACTACTCCAACTCGTGCTCGACCTGTTCCAAGGCGAGATGGAAACCACCAACGAACCCTCCACGCCGGAAATCGAATTGGACGGACGCGGACGCTTAAAGCAATTTCTCAATCAAACCGCCGCCGCCGAATTCCTCGACCTCTCACTGGCCGATCTCGCTCCCCGAATGAATTGCAGCCCGCGCCACCTAAGCCGCCTGTTCCGGCAGGAAATGGGCGCCTCCTTCCGCGACAAACAAACCGAAATGCGCCTCGCCAAAGCATGCCAGTTGCTGGCCACTTCCAACGCCAAAGTGATAGACGTCGCGCTCACCAGCGGCTACCAATCCAACAGCCTCTTCAGCCTCATGTTCAAAAAACATTTTGGCGTCAGCCCCGGAAAATGGCGTCAAAAAAACACCCGCCGCCCCGCCCCCCGCGAAAAGCTCATCCGCATGCTCCCCGTATAAATAAAAAAAAATTCCATTCACTAAATCAACCGGTCATGTAACGGTCACTCTTCCGAACAAATCGAAGATAAGGTGATTAACCGGTTGACAGGTAAAAATAGGTCTATTGCAAAGTTACGCCTTGCCCCATACTGATATTCAAACCCAAAAGGTTTGATGCCGTCTCACTGACTGAATAAAAGCCAGATGCTAGATTAGTTATAATCAAATTCATGGAGGAGCCATTCACAGTTCCTTTTTGCACAACAAACACATTGCTATAAATACTATAACTGATGCTGGTAATTTGACTTATGCTATCATTAGCAGAAGCTGAAATAGTAATAGAATGATTTGAAAGGATAGTTCCGGTAATCGGGCTGGTCACTACTAAATTCGGAAGAGCACCAATTACTAGTTGAACGGCTCCTTGTCCACCAAACGATAAGGCTTGCATTTTATAATTTTGCCCGGCCGAGGCCTGAAATAAAGTACCATTGTGGTAATATGAACTATTGATTACTGGAACTTGATTTAAAGCTCCAAGCTCGCTGCCTGTATAAATGTCCATTCCAGGATACCCGGGAGTTCCACGTGCAAGTACTACCACTTGCCCTGACGCCGGAGCCGTCCAACTCCACCATATCGAAGCAAAACCATTCCCCGGTTCGCTATTTTCAGTAGTGGCATTAATGTCGTAGCTTGTTCCTAACAAACCATATCCTGAAACAGGAATTCGATTCGCAAAATTATCGTTGATTGGCGGTGGCATATGAGACGTGCTGTCTACGACGCGATAAAAGCTATTAGATTGATTGTTACCCAGACGATTTGTAAATGGGTAATTTCCGTCATAAGCTACAAGTGCAAATACATTCGACCAATTCAATAAATTCGACGAAGATTGGACGATATATCCACGCCCCGCAATTCCATGAATATGAAATTGAACGCCTGGCCCTTGGCCCGGAATGATTTCTGGTATGGCGTTAAAATGCTCAGATAAACCTCCTTCCGCAGAGTGATCCGAAAGTCCTCCAACTATACCGCCAAACGTGGCGTCAGGAAGTGAGCCGGCTACGAACCCGCGACCATATATTCGCGGAAGAAAAGCCCGAGGTGCTTGCGCACCGCTGAAAGTGGACGACAACAATATTGAATAGTTGGAATTTACCTCCAATAAAACCGGGCCATTAGTCAAGGAACTGGTGACATCAAAAAGCGTCTCGCGAAATGGCGTTTCATCCTGCGCATCGTCCGGCGCGTAATTGAAAAGGCGCGTCACATCGGCCGGACGATTGCGGATGATGCTCGAAGCCGTGAAATAAGTATTCGCGCTTTTGACAAAAGCCGCTTTGGCACTCAACAAATCATTGGTCGTGGAAAACGTCAGCAGGCTTGGGTATTCGGACAAAAGCGTGCCGATGTCAAATGTGTTGCTGGAATAGAGCGACCGCAAAACCGTCAACTGCACGTCAAGATTCCAGTCATAAGTATTGTAAACAAAATATTCCATACCATCGAGGAAAGAGCGGATCAGTTGAATATCACCATAATCCATTGTCACCGCAGTGATGCTCGTGTCCTGCACGGTCAAAGCCAGCGTGAAATTCGTATCGGTGACCACGGCGAGATTCGCTTCCGCGCCGATGATTTCGCTAAGCACACTTCCGCGCGCGAGGGCCGTGCAGTCGGACAGGCTCACGCCGGCAGGCGCGATCGGAAAGCGTTGCGCGTCGTGCGGCAATCGCGCTTTCCATTGATAAATATTCCGGCCAGTAGTTGGCACGCCGAGCGTCGTCAAAAAATTGCTGACGGCCGGTTGCGAGGGCAGCGCAAATAAACGGCTGAGGCCGTAAAATACATTTGCGGTCGGGTCGTTGGGCGACAAGGCGACGGCGTTGGAAAAACTGACGCTCGCCGAAACGATGTTGCTGACGGCAAGGTAACTTCGCCCTTGTGTAATATAGTCCGATGCGGTTTGCGCGCGGCAAATCATTGCGGACATCAGGGACAATAGTGACAGGAGTAACAACTTTATTTTCATGGAGTTTTTTCTGATTGGGTTTCCGCATCGGCCGGAGAAAAAAGCGCTAATGTTCGCGATTGGCCTTTCAAAAGAATAGTTCCAAGCCCAGGACCGCTGGCGTGAAAGATTCCCTTGGCGGCGTGGGTTTCCTTCGCTTCGTTATGCAGGCTCACGCCGTCGAGTAATTCCCAATCGCCATTGGCGGCAAAGCGAACCCGCCCGCAAACCACTCGCGCCGTTCCGACGCTCACGCGCACATTGCGGAGTTCAATCCGGCTGCCACCGGCGGCAGTTTTGAGGAGGCTTTGGATTTGTGCAAAGCCGTAGGCCGCCGATCCCGGATTGGGAATATCCAGTTGAAATGTTTCCATCGCGATCAATGGAAACAGTCCGATGCGAAAAAATCCGCGGCGCTCAAAATCCTTGTGCAGCCACGCCGTCCGAAGCGTGGCGCATGGTTGCGCCTGGTTGCCAAAATAAATTCTTTGCTCCCACGCGGTCCCGGCGAGATCCCCTAATTGGATTTTGATTTCGGGTTGGTCCTGCGCCGCCAGAGGATGAGCCACGCAAATAGAAAATAGTAGCAGCCCTGCAATGAAGCAGTGCCGATGGTTGCGCAAAATACTTTTTGACCCGCCGCTTTCTTTCATAAGCCCGTCAAGTTTCGCACCGCAAGCCATCGCGGCTGCTTAAAGTTTTCTTGCAGCAAACTCCTTTTAACTTCTCATCTCACGAAAACCGAAAAGTTTGTCGCGTTTGATGATCTCCACGATCTGCGGCGGCACCATGGATTCCCACGAAGGATCGTAAGTCTGGATGCGCGCCAAAACATCGCGGGAAAAGATCGGCAGATAATCCACGTTATGTTTTTGGATGCTTTCAACGTAATGGTTCTCGATGAGATACGCGTACAGATTTTGCAGATGCGGCGCGACCTTCATGCTTTCCGCCGTGGTGACTTTGCCGGTGACCGGATCGCGCCACGGATAAACGTAAAGCTTCACGGAATTCTTGAACAGGCGCCCGAGCGATTCCAGCAGGCCGCCTTCAAGATCGGTGTAAAATTTTTCGTCGAAAATTTCTCGCAGACTGGGAACGCCGAGCGCAAGGCCCATCGGTTTTTGCGTGTAGCGGGCAAGGTAAGCCACCAGTTTATAATAGCGCGCGTAATTGGAAATCAGCACCGTCTTGCCCAACGCACTCAATACATCCACACGCTGAAGAAAATCTTTATGATCCACGCCGCCGTCCGAAAGCAGGTTGCGCAGCGTCATTTCCATCAGCACCGTCGGCTGGTCGCCCTTGACGTTGGATTCCTCGACAAATTGTTCGTACGCCCGGTCGAGCATGTCGAGCGTGGTGTTCGTGACCGGGCGGAAACTGCCGCGCTCAACCAACACCGGTTTTTTGTAGAGAATGTCCATCGGCTGAACGACTTCGCCATCCGCCGTGAACATCGCCGCGTCGGTCAACCCCTGCTGGACGAGTTGCAAACTCATCAAACGATTGTCCAGCTTGGCAAATGCCGGGCCCGAAAAACGGATCATGTCCAGTTCAATGCGATTGCGCGTGAGGCCGTCCATGAGGGACTTGATCAAAACTTCCGGCTGCTTGTTATAGTGAAATGCCGCGTAAATCAGATTCACGCCCAGCATGCCGAGCGCCTCCTGTTCGCGGACGTTTTCGGGATCGAGCAAGCGCGCGTGAATGATGATCTCGGAAGGCTCGCTCTTCATCTCCGCCTGGAAACGAATGCCCAGCCACCCCTGCCCTTCGTCATGACGCGTGAAGCTATGCGTGGCGACGGTATCGGCAAACACAAAAAAAGTGCACTTATCACCGCGCTTGGCGTCAAGGCGTTCGAGCAGCAGCTTGTATTCGTAAGCCAGCATGGACTCGAGCCGCTTGCGGCTGACATAGCGTTCGCTCGGGCCGTAGATGGCGTCGCTCACGCCCATGTCATAAGCGGAAATGGATTTGGCCACCGTGCCCGCGGCACCCCCGACATGAAAAAACCACCGCGCGACTTCCTGGCCCGCGCCGATTTCGGCGAAGGTGCCGTAAACCTTGGCGTCCATATTGAGTTGGAGCGCCTTTTGATTTGTATTGAGCGTTTCGTCGTTCATAGCATCGGTATTTGCAAAGTTGCTTTGCCACTGCCCTGCGGCAATCAAAGCGATAAATTTCCCGCAGGGCAAGCACCCATTTCGAGATTCACGGGCAACCGTTTTTTATGCGTGAAAAGGTAACACTACCGGGTGGTGCGCGTGGATTTAAAGAAACGAGACAGAAGGCAGGAAAGACCGAATTTCCTTGTTCCGAAAAGTAAAGTTACGCAGCATGGCCGCACAAAATGTGTGTTCCGAAAAGTTTCCAGGGCCATTTAATCACCACCGCAAAAAAGGCGATAATATCAAATGCTGAATGATCCCAATTCCGCGATGGCGGCCAGTTCTTTTGCGGGCCAGTTCACGCTGGTGGTGCTCATGCTCGCGGCCACGATCAAGTGCTGGACGATTTCCCGCCGTCCCACGACCAATACCAAATGCGCTTTGTCCCTGATGCTTCTATGCGTGGCGTTCCTGATCACCGGAACCCACGCCATCCTTAGCCGCTTTATTCCCTATATTCCTGCAAATCGCGTGGTGGCGGGTATTCTTGGCCTGGTCATATTTGGTTTGATAGTCACGGCAATTATTTTAGCGATCATTGGACTGGTGGAATATTCACGCCATCGCGAGTCTTATAACCAGGGCCGGTCGCAGGCGATTTCGGCGCTGGGATTGACGGTCTTCATGTTGATATTTGGCATTCAGGGAGCGGTGACGGGCTACAAACGCGCACATGGTTTCAGTAACGAAAAAGCAAATGAGCTGGTCAAGTTCGAGGACCTTAACTTCCAATTCCGCACGCCGGGTTACCCGTGGAAACAATATGACGCTTCCAAAATAAACAAGGCGAGCAAGCTTTCCCTGGTGCGCCAGTTTCCCGAAGGCTATTTCACCATCACCGCCGAAAAAATTGGCAACTTGAATTTCACCTCCGAACAACTCGCCGAAGCGGGCAAGGCGAATATGGAGGTGGCTTCCACTTCTCACCGCGTGGTGAATCAAACGCCCTATCGCGTCGGCAGCTTGGACGGTGTCATGGTCGAAACCGAAGCCCAGGTCGGTGCCAATTCGCTGCACTATCGCAACTGGTACGTAGTGACCAACGGTTATGCGTATCAGTTGATCGGCTTCAGTCGCAGCGAAGATCAAAACGTAGTCAAAAAGCAACTCGACGACCTGTTCACGCGCTTTGAAGTGATTGATCCGGGCCGGATGGCCTCAACTTCCGGCGGTTTCACCACGAATTTTTATTCGCGTGACCATCATTATTCGGTGCAGGTCAAAGGCTCGTCGTGGCGGCCCTATTCGTCTTCCGAAGGACTTTTCGCGCAGTCGGAATTCGCGGCCACCCAGGGCGACAGTTGCTTTGTGACGATGCCCATAAAACTCGACGGCGAAAGGCCGGACCTCGAAGCCTTAAGTTCCGCTTATCTCGCAACGCTGGATGTCGCCTATCCGAACGAGAACATCACCAACCGGCGCATGGTCAAGGATTCCGGCGCGGATGCATTGCAATTCGATTACCCGCGCGAGATCCACGGCAGAAAATATATTTATCGTCTCAAAATTTCGGAACACGGCGATGACGCCAATCTTGTGATGGCCTGGACCCAGCGCGAGGGCGAAGGCGCCGAAGGCGTCCTGGATGATGCGCTGGACCGCGTCATTTCCGTTCCAGTGAGCAACTCCGTCGCTTTGGTATCCATGACCGAAACCGCGACCAAAAAAGAACTTAAAACCCGCTCCTACATCCTCAACCAGGCGGGTTTATATTATACACGCCAAAACGAATATGAAAAAGCCTTGCCCCTTTTTCGCGCGGCGGCAAAAGCAAATAGCGAGCAATCCTTGTATATCGTAAACGCCTTGCTCGCGTGGGAACATCTCGACCGTCCGGCGGAAGCGCTCGAGTTTTTGAAGTGGCAGCCGACCTCCATCCTGGTTCTGCCGGCGGTCAAAACCAAACGCGCGTATTTCCAATCGCAAGCCTCCGATGTGGACGGCGCGATCACGAATTATCAATCCGTCTTCGCTTCCGGTTATCGCGATGACGAAAGCTTTACGGAATACGTCAGTCTGCTAATGGAAAAAAAGCGTTATGACGCCGCGCTTGAGGAAGTGCAAAATTATCTCCGCCCCGGCAGCCCTGTGACCATCCGCATGCTCGAAGGCGAAATCTATACCCGGAAAAAAGATTATTCCAAGGCGGCCGATTCTCTCAAAAAATTGCGGGATGAAAATCCCTTCAACGCCCAGGTGGCGGAAGCGCTGGTGAATAATTATCTCGCCGCCGCCCAATATTCTGACGCGCTGGACATTTGCCGCGATCTGGCCAAGGACAATAAAACCGCCTATGTCACTTTTCTCAAAGGCCGCAGCGAACTGGGCCTCAAATGGTATCGCGAGGCCAAAACCGATTTTGCCGAAGCCTCAAAACTGGCTCCCGCGAATAAGGATTATCGTTCGTATCTCGATTATGTCAGCAGCATGCTCGGCGAAGGCGATAACACCGCCACGATTGATCCGATCGAGCCGGTGGCCTTCCCGGCGGAGTTCACCAACGCGCCCACCCAGCCGGTTCCCGCCGATTACGGAAAAAAATATGGCGCGTATTATTTGCGTCATCTGGTGGCGGAGTCTTACATCCCCGGCAAGGAAATCAAAAACACGGATTACATTCTTGTGCAAATGCTCGATGCCTCGGGCGTCTCCGCCTTCAGCACGATCCAGGTGAAATTCGATCCGGTGACAGAAGCGGTTTTTGTCAACGACTTGCGGGTCATGGATGCTTCGGGCAAAACGATCTTAACCGGCGATCCCGCCAATTATTATGTGCTCGACGACCGTCGCGAATCGTCCGCCAGCCAGAAAAAAGTTTTGAACATCCCCGTGTCTGGATTGCAACCGAACTGCCAGTTGACCGCCACGATCACGCGCCGCCAGTTGGGCCCGACCGACGAATTTCCATTTTTTGATCATTATTTTTCCGCGACTTTTCCTGAACGCGAAAATATTTTCTTCCTCGCGAATGGCGCCGACCGGGTGAAATACCAATCGTCGCCGGGCATCGAACCCCAGAAATCCTCCGGCGGTTTATATTGGCGCGTTACGGACCCGATGGTCGTGCGCTATGAGTCCTTGCAGCCGCCGTTCACCACCTTCCTGCCGATGCTGTGGCTTTCGGACGCATCAGCACAATGGCCCGCGCTCGTGAAAGATTACCTGACAAATATTCAAGACCGTTTGGAGAAAGACCCCGCGCTGGACAAACAAACCCAAAAGTTGACCGCTGGCCTGGACAACCCGGACGCCAAAATCGCCGCGCTGTCGGCTTATGTGCAAACCAATTTGAGTTACAAAGCGATTGAGTTTGGCCGCCGCGCCCGGATGCCCAACAAACCGGCGGACATTCTTCGCAATAAATATGGCGACTGCAAAGACCACTCCCTGTTGCTTCAACAAATGCTGGCCGATGCGGGCATACCGGCCCAGTTGGCGCTGTTCAATTTTGTCGGGCCGATTCAAAAGAATTTGCCTTCGCTCGATCAGTTCGATCACATGGTTGTTTTTGTTCCCGGTGGCGGCAGCAATTATTTTCTGGATTGCACTTCCAAAGGCGCCAGTGTCGCGCACGCGGTTCCCGCCTACATGGCCGGGCGGGACGTGCTGGTGCTCGACGAACACAATCCGCGCTTTGTCACCGTGCCGAATTTTCCCGGCGATGCCTCGACCGTCTCCGTGGAACGTCATCTGCATCTGGCGGGGACGACCGACCTTGCGGCGGAGGACACGCTGACGCTTCGCGGAGACACCGCCGCGGTCTGGCGCGATTACTTGCTGCAAATCTCTGAATCCGGCCGGCGCGCATGGCTGCAAACGCAAATGGGCATGACGGACGCGCACGTTACAGACGCGAAAATTGATGGGCTCAATACCCCCGATGCGCCCTTGCGGCTGACTTTCGGCTACTCCATCAAGGGCCAATTTCGCCAGTCAAACGACCAGTTGCGCGGGGTGTTGCACGGGGGGTTCTCCCGGTTTTATCTCCAAACCACCCCGGCGGATGACCGCGTCTCGCCGTTTGAAATTCGGACGCGCTATACCCTGGATTCCAAAACATACCTCGACCTTCCCGCTGGCTTTCATCTGGAGCCGTCGGAAGCGTTGCACGTGAAATTGGATCCTCGGTTTGCAACCGCCCAAAGCGATTTTCAAACGCGAAGCAATCAGATGGTTCTCAACTTCACTTACCAGCAAAAGAACGGGCACTTCGCGGCGGCTGATTATGCGGCGTATCGCGATACGATTGCGCAAGCGCTATCAATGCTCGAACGCGATGTCGTATTCATGGCTGATAAACATTGAAATGGTCGCAGTCCCCGGTGGCTGGCCCGGGCGCGGCTGGCTTATAACGCGTGCCTGAGCGCTGGCTCGACTGCGCGTTGATAACGCGGGCAAAGATTTTTCGCCTTCGCCTGCCTGACGAATGACTCATCTTTTGTTCAGTCACCGAAACACGGCCTCGCGTTCGGTTTTTCCGAAAGCGGTCGCCAAGAACAGGTCAAGCCGCTCGTTTTCGATAAGCCCGAATTGTTTCAGCACGGCAGTACCAATGAGTTTGCCGGTGAATTCCCTGACCGGAAGGAATTCGTTGATCGCTTGCAGGACACGCGCGCAATCGCCTTCCTCCGGGTCTATCCCGGAGAACGAATCTTTATATTTCGGTTCGTTGTCATTCAGGCCGGCATAGATAGTTGTCTCATTCTCCTCCGCGATTTCAGCCGGACGGAAAAAAACGCGGGCGTCTTCGCGGATAAGCCGTTGGTCGCCCAGCAGCCAAACCAGCACCGAGCCATTTTGCAGGCTGGAACGCGCATTGGTGATGACCCGCGTCTTCGGCGAGCGGGCAAGCAGCACCGACCGCATGAGCAGCGCCAAGTCCGCCGGAATTTCTCCAATGCCGATCATGTCTATCTTGACGGTGCGCGGTTTGCGCGCGAGGAGCCGTTCCAATTTTTTAATCCGTTCGATGTAATAGGAATTCGCGTATGACAAAATTCTGAGTTCGAATTTGCAGAAACGCGGTTGCGTGCGTGTTTTCATAGCGTTGTTAATTTAGGTTTCGTTGTAAAAATAATGAGATGGCAAAAAGAGGCGGGCGGAAGTTTTGCTTCCGCCCGCGCGAGTTCCTACCTCCAAGGCGGTTTATTGAGTTGAGAGAAAGTGATTCGGTGTAGCGCCATTAAGCTCGCTAAAAATTAAAAGGCCGGGAGTCGTTCACCCCCGGTCACATGCGTGCAATAGAGAACAAACACCTCTTGGTGATCTATGCGATCCCAACCCGCGGTTTCATGGCGGTTGTTTCGGTGTTTAGGGGCACACCTCCTGCGAAGCCCTTGATTGCTAAAAATCGGGTTTTACTATCTGGCGCGTCATCCGGCCACTTATCGGCACACCTCATAGGCGGCCAGCCGTAGCTTGCCTGCGCTAAATTTGACTTATCACTGATAGACATCATTTAGACGTCGCGCTTCTATAGTTCACAGTTATTGAATATTTCGTTACTGTCATTTGCTTTTGCAATACTACGTGGACAACAAAAAACCCTGCTTCCTTTCTGGCAAGCAGGGTGAGAAAGCTTAAAAATTCCTCTACCTGCCTGCCTCCACTCTATCAAATCCAGCTTCAAAAGACTGGCTCTGGCCTTTGATGGATGCACCGGGATTAAACATATAGCCACGGCTTAAAAGGCATGAGCGCGTCGGCATCATTGGCCATTCCGGGGTTGATATGTTTGCATGTGTCATCATTTATTTCGTGGCGTGACTCTATCTATGAGTAATAGACAGCGCAAGAATTATTTTCCACATTCCGCCATTTTTATTGGCAATTCTTTAATTCTCATATTCGGATAAGTAGATGGATTTAATTGAATTGAGATTTACTTAATTCCCTAACTAAGTGCGTGACAAAGATAGCTTCTCTATTTAAGCGCGAGCGCCAGTTGGTGATTTATGGTTTCTCCCAGGCCGCTTACTCCCAGCCCAATGAGTCGCAACGGTCGCGAAACCAATCGGTCGCGCGCCAGGATGTAGCATCCGAGTCGATAGATTTGAGCCGCTTCCGTGATCGGCTCTTCCACACTCAACTGGCGGGTCAGGGTCGTAAAATCACTGTAACGCAATTTCACTTGCACCGTCTGGGCTCCGATCCGGTGGCGTTTTAATTTCGCGGCGATGTCTTCGGCTTGTTCTCGTAAACAGGCGCGCAGGATCTTCCGATCATCAGTATCGCGAAGAAAGGTGTTCTCGCTGCTGATGCTTTTCACTTCGTCACTGCTGTCGAGCGGGCGATGATCTTCGCCAAACCCAAACCGTTTCAGCACCGGGCCGAAAGAGCCGATCAGCGCCCTCAAGTCGCCCGGATAATCCTGAAGATCGCCAATGATTTCGATGCCCGCGCGGTTGAGCACTTCCTGGGTGACTTTGCCCACGCCATGCAACGCGCGAACTTCCAGCGGACGCAGGAAAGCCACCTTATCGCGCTCGGCAATCAGCGTCAGGCCATCAGGCTTTTTAAAATCGCTGGCTAATTTGGCGAGCAATTTATTCGCGGCGATGCCAATGCTCGCCGTCAATCCACGTTCGGCCGAAATTCTTCGTTTCAATTCGTCTGCCAATGGCAATGCCTGAGCGAGGCTCAAGTCCGCATCCGCTTGCTGGCAGATCGGAGAGAAATCCAAATAAGCCTCGTCCACGGAAACTTGCTCAACCATCACATTCGGCAACGCGATGATCCGCATGATCTCGGCGGATTCCTCGCGATAACGCTGCATGCGCGGGCGCATGAAAATTCCATTCGGGCAAAGCCGCCCGGCTACGGAACTGGGCATGGCCGAGCGCACGCCGAATTTACGGGCTTCGTAACTCGCGGCGCATACGACCCCGCGTTGTGTGGGCGGCGCGCCCACGATGAGCGGCTTGCCTGCAAGGGCCGGGTTGTCGCGCTGCTCGACGGACGCATAAAACGCATCCATGTCTAAATGCAAAATGACCCGAAACATTTTCGCGCTCATTTTAAGAGCGGTCGCGCTCAAACGCAAATCCGCAACGATTGATGCGGCAGTTTGTCAAAAAATATTTTTCGCTTTTGCCCGCCATAAGTCATTGCACTTCGCGTCAAAATCCGGCACAACACCGCTCCCATTTTTATCATGAAAAAAGCATCTAAAAAAGAACCGAAGAAAACGAACGAATCCCAACTGCTGGATTTGCTGAAGCGCGTGCTGCCGAAAGCGACTCACGATGCGCAACTCGCCGGAAAGATTTATCAGGCCATCGAGGCGGAATTGAAAGCGAAGGCCCGCACGCTGGCGTTCGAGAAATTTTGCGGCAAGGTTGAATTGCCCGACCTGGAACCGAAAACGATCGAGGACGTCAAACTTCAACTAGCGGCGTCCTTTGGCGACGGCGACATCACGCTCAAGCCCAATAAAAAAGAGAAAACTTTGTCCGTGGAAGTGGCGTTGCCCGACGGCAACCAGTTCAGCAGCGAAATCAAAGTGGGACCCGTCGCCGCCGCGGGCAGCGACGAACAGGAAGTGACGTTGAAATTCATCCCCTTCCCGGTTTGCCTGCCGGGCGATAAGGAATTGGTGTGGCTGCTGGCCAAGCGCGAAAACCTGTCGCCGGACGAGGCGGGAATCGCCCTGTCTAAAGTGGAGGAAGATTTTTGGGCGTCGAAGATGGGGCAGAAATTGATTCGTGATCGCGTTGAACGCAGCTTCCCGGAATTCATCGCGCGAGTCGGAGGTGGATTGCTGACCGAAGTGGGTTTGAAACGGCATTACAAAACGCCAGAGGCGATTAAAGCTTTGCGAACCGCGCCGAAGCGATGAGAAAAGCGGCGGATGGTTTGCGAGTGCGACAAACTCGCGGCCCGCACGAGAGCCAAATTAGGCTTTGAAGTTTTGGCTTTGAAATTAGAGTAGCTTCATGAAAGTGAATTCTGTGGGGCAATTTCCTGCTTACCGGCCGCGGCGTTTGCGGCAATCTCCGGCGTTGCGCCGCATGGTCAGTGAAACGCACTTGAGCGCGGCGCAACTGGTGTTGCCGCTGTTCGCGCGCGCAGGAAAAAAATTGCGTCGCCCCATCGCCGCGATGCCCGGCGTGTTCCAGCTTTCGCCGGACGAAATTGTTCGCGAAGCAACAATCGCGCATTCGGCGGGCGTGCCGGCAGTTTTATTATTCGGCATTCCGGAAACCAAAGACGCAAAAGCTTCAGGCGCGTATGCGAACAAGGGCATCGTGCAACAAACGGTGCGCGCGCTGAAAAAGGAACTGCCGCAGCTGCTGGTGATCACGGACGTGTGCTTGTGCGAATACATGGAACACGGGCATTGCGGAATCGTGCAGCGCGATGACCGCGGGGCGCGTATCTTGAATGACCCCAGTTTGAAACTGCTCGCGCGCGCGGCGGCGAGCCATGCGGACGCCGGCGCGGACATCGTAGCGCCAAGCGATATGATGGACGGCCGGGTGCGGGCGATTCGCGAAGAATTGGACGCGCGCGGTTTTGCGGACACGCCAATCCTTTCCTACGCGGCGAAATTCGCTTCAGCGTTCTACGGACCCTTTCGCGAAGCGGCGGAATCCACGCCACAATTTGGCGACCGGCGCAGTTATCAGATGGACGCGGCGAACGCGAACGAAGCTTTGCGCGAAGTGGCGATGGACATCCAGGAAGGCGCGGACATGATCATGGTCAAGCCTGCGCTGGCCTATCTGGATATTTTGTATCGCGTGAAAAAAGAATTTGGTTATCCCACGGCGGCTTACGCGGTGAGTGCAGAATATTCGATGGTGAAAGCGGCGGCGGCGAATGGCTGGATTGACGAACGCGCTGTCACGATGGAGAGCCTGCTGGCGATGCGCCGTGCCGGTGCGGATATTTTAATTACCTACGCGGCGACGGACGTGGCGCGATGGCTCGCAGAAAAATAATTTTTGCGACCGAGTAGAAAATGGGTTCGGCGGAACGCCATAACACATGCGAGATAAAAATCACCCCCGGGAAATACTCAGTGACTGGGATGATTACTAAGCGAATTGTAAGCCACGAATATCGCCACCACAATTACCAGCAACAACACCGTCGCGCCGATAAAAATATATTTATTGGCTTTATTCGTCTTCTTGGTGAAGACGCCCTTCGTGGTGTCGAAAGATTGCGGCCCCTGCTCCAACTGCTCCAGACTAACTCCCTTGGAAATAACCATCGTGGAATCAATCGGCGCTTTTTTGGTGCTCGCGGAGGCTCCGGGCGCTTCGAGGCGGATGTCCACCTGGCCGAGGCGCAGGATTTGGCCGGGCTTCAAAACCGATTCGCCGGTGATCTGCTGATTTTGGATGAACGTGCCATTGGTGGAGTTCAGGTCCTTCACCACCACGTCACTGCCCCGCAGCAGGACTTCGCAATGATGGCTCGAAACAGACGCGTGCGGAATTGGAAAGGTATTATCATCCACACGGCCGATGGTGGTCTTATCCACTTTCAGCTCATACGACTGTCCGGTCATCCCTTCACTGAGCACTACAAGTTTGGCCATAGACTGTGCTGTTGATTATCCGCATCGCTTTCTCCAAGTCAAACGCATTTCTCCGCGCACAGCAATACTTACTTTCAACCCTTTTTCTCCAGCATCGTCCGAAACTCCGCAAACAACGGCGTCGAATCGTGCGGTCCGGGCGATGCCTCGGGATGATATTGCACACAAAAAATCGGCTTCGTCCGGTGGCGCATGCCCTCGACCGTCTGGTCGTTCAGGTTGATGCGATTGATCTGCACGTCTGACGGCAATGATTTTGGATCCACCGCGAACCCGTGATTTTGCGACGTGATTTCAACGCGCTCGGATTCCAAATCTTTCACCGGCTGGTTCGCGCCGCGATGGCCAAACTTTAATTTAAAAGTTTTTCCGCCGAAGGCTTGCCCCAAAATTTGATGCCCCAAACAAATCCCAAAAATCGGCACGCCCGTCTTCACCAGGTCGCTCACCGCCTGCACCGCGTAACCAAGCGCGGCGGGATCGCCGGGACCGTTCGAGAGAAAAATTCCCGCGGGTTTGTGCGCGAGCGCTTCGGCGGCGGTGGCTGTCGCGGGGAGCACTTGCACCGCGAACCCATGCTGCCGCAACCGCCGCAGGATATTATATTTCATCCCAAAATCGAACGCGACGATCGGAATATCCGCCGGCGGCAAAGGCTTGCGGACATTGCGCGGTTCGGTTTTGGCGGAGCCGCGCGTGAGATCGAAACTCGCGCTCTGCTCGTCCTTTTCATCCCAGCGAAAAGAATTTTTGTGCGTCACTTCCTTGACGTAATCCACGCCTTCCAGCCCTTGCCATGATTTTGCCTTAGCGACGGCATCCGCATCGGAAATATCTTCCGTGGAAATAAAACTCTTCAACGCGCCGCGCACGCGCAATTTTTTCGTGAGCGCGCGCGTGTCCACTCCCTGCAAACCGGGAATGCCGTTCTTCTCCAGATATTCCGCGAGCGAATAATCCGCGCGCCAGTTGCTGACGATCGGCGAAAGTTCGCGAATGACAAATCCCGAGACATGCGGACGCCATGACTCGACGTCCTGGTTATTGACGCCGTAATTGCCGATGAGCGGATAAGTCATCGCCACGATCTGGCCTTTGTAGGAAGGGTCGGTGAGAATCTCCTGATAGCCGGTCATCGAAGTGTTGAAACAGATTTCGCCGCACGCCGAGGTGCGCGCGCCAAAACCTTCGCCACGAAAAACCGAGCCGTCTTCCAATGCCAATATTGCCTTCATCATTTTCAAATGTGCCGCGCGATGCTAGGGCGGCGGCGCGCGCGGTCAAGAATTAAGCTGCTCCACGCGCGCGCACTCACTTATTTTCCCTTGCCCGATTTCGCGCTTTCCAGATTGGCGATGACCGTCTTGATGGGTTCCTCATCATATCCAATATGTTTGTAAAGCACCTTGCCATCGCCATCGAGGAGGACGAGGGTGGGATAACCCTCGATGCCATATTTTTCCTGAAGCGCCTGGTTTGCCGCTTTCAAGTCATCCGACTGCGGCTTGTGGCTCGGAAAATCCACGAGCATCAAAACGAGATTTGTGCTGGCATAACCGTTGAATTCCGTGGTGGACAAAACTTTTTTATGCAGCTCCATGCAAGCCGGGCACCAATCGGAACCGGTGAAGTCCATCAGCACCACTTTTTTCTCCGCCTTGGCCTTCGCGATGGCCTGCGGCAGATTCGTAAGCCAGTCGTCAGCGCGCGCCTGAATGCCGAGCCAGCAGATCGCCGCGATTAAGAATAATTTTTTCATGAGGTTCTCCATTCCTTGATTAATGATTGACCGCTAATTCTTTGACACTCGCCGATGTCTCTTGTTCATCCCAAACCATTCTGCCGCCGACGATGGTTGCGACCGCTTTGCCTTTGAGCCGCCAGCCGTAAAACGGATTGTTGTACGATTTGCTCGCGGACCGTTCGCGCTCAAATATCCATTCGCGATCCGGGTCGAAAACCGTGATGTCGGCATCCGCGCCGGCTTGCAGCGTCCCCTTGCCCAGCTTCAGCAAGTTCGCCGGGGCCACCGTGAATTTCCGCAGCACTTCCATCAAGCCCAGCCGCTTCGTATGATACAACTGCATCAGCGAAAGCGCCAATTCCGTTTCGAGCCCCGTGATGCCGAACGGCGCGTAATCAAACTCCACTTCCTTCTCATAATCACAATGCGGCGCGTGATCGCTGCTCAAAATTTCCAGCGTCCCGTCCACGAGTCCCTCCAAAATCGCCTCGCGGTCCCGCGCCGAACGCAGCGGCGGGTTCATCTTGAAATGAGTATCGTAACTCGGCCATTGCGGCAGCGCATCCGTCGCGTAACCGAACAAACCCTTGCCGTCGCTCGACCAGAATTTTTCGCTGCCCGCGATGGTGGCATCCGTCAAAACAAAATGATGCGGACACGCCTCGCCCGAGATCGGCACCCCGCGGCGTTTGGCCTCGCGCAATAACGCCACGCTTCCCGCGCTGCTCATGTGCTGGCAATGCACGCGCGTGCCGGTCAATTCCGCCAGCAAAATATTTCGCGCCACAATCATCTCCTCGCCCGCTGCCGGCCAGCCACGCAAACCCAGTGCCGTGCTGTAATAACCTTCGTGCATCACGCCGTCCGTCACGAGCGAATAATCCTGGCAATGATCCATCACCGGCAAATCAAACATCCGCGCGTATTCCAACGCCCGGCGCATCAGATCATTATTCTGCACGCAATGGCCGTCGTCGGTGATAGCCACAATCCCCGCCGCCTTGAGCGAACCGATCGGCGCCAATTCCTCACCGGCAATTCCCTTGGTGATCGCGCCGGTGACAAAAACATTTACCACACCTTCGCGCGCCGCTTTTTCGCGGATCAACGCCACCGTGCCCGCATTATCAATCGCGGGAGAAGTGTTCGGCATGCACACCACCGAAGTAAAACCGCCGCGCGACGCCGCCGCCGTGCCTGTGGCAATGGTTTCTTTCGCGCTCTGCCCCGGCTCACGCAGATGCACATGCAAATCAATCAACCCCGGACAAACGACCAACCCGCTCACATCCCGGCGAACCGCATCCTGCGGCGCGCGGGCGGCCGCGTCGGCGCCAACCGCCACGATTTTCCCATTGGCAATCAACACATCCGCCCGGGCATCCAGGTTTGAAATGGGATCCATGACTCGGCCACCGGTTAGCAACAAAGCATTCGCATCAGCCATGCGATACATCTAACAGGAACGCATGAAATTACAAGCGACCCGGCGAGAGATTTTGAGATTCACCGGCCAAGGCGATTTTTATGAGCAAACCCCTCGGCACGGGCCCCCTTCACCCATAATTTTTTTCTCTCCGTTAAGCGAGCTGACGTGAGCTTAAGCGGACTTATCCGAACCATCGTCCGCTTCCGCCCGCTTTTCGGCTCGCCTAATGGCGTTTTTTATCCATCCAAGCATCACCCCTCCGTCTTCTCTCCTCTGCGTTCTATCAAAGAACCGTCCCCACCATGCCATATCCCTCAAACCCAGTCCACCCTTCCATAGGTTACAAATACACTCCTGTGGGAAGGGCGAGCGTACTCGCGAGCCTCAATCAATCCCGCCCCGCGATTGACAACCCGCCCCCGCCCGCTACTATCAATTCGACGCGGGTGTAGCTCAATGGTAGAGCTCCAGTCTTCCAAACTGGCCACGAGGGTTCGATTCCCTTCACCCGCTCCATTCAATTTCTTCGACGAGTTTGTGGGAATCAAAAAAATTAACTCAAGCCCAGATCCTTTATGAAATGGGCATCCTCGCGGTATTGTTCCTCACAATGGAGAATCTCAATCACAATCTCTCGGATGGTTTCCGCGATTTGCTCCCGGCTCCATTGGCCGGGCGGCGACTGGACGACGTGAGGCCCATGAGCAACGATCCAGCGTGAAAGATGCCCCACGTCGGTGCAGGGCGATTTGAATTCGATCCGCATCCAACGTGTGGAATAAAAAATCGCCCAGCCAAAAATCATCGCAAAGCCAAACGCTGAAATCGCTGGCGATGCGAATATGAAATTAACGAGAGCGCTGCTTGAGGATATCGGATGCCAGGTCAACGAAATTGCCGTAACAACGCTGCCGAGAACCGTCGCTGTAACCAGTAGAGAAACAAGCCAGCTTGGGCGGACGAATTCCATCTCCTTGCTTAAACCGAGGTCTGTCGCAACTGCCTGGAAATTTGTTACCCGGCGGGCTCGCGGAAAGAGAGTCGCCAGCGAGGTTTCCAATCTGATTTGACTGCGTTGAACCCCGCCATGCCGGATGAGCGAAGCTCGCAACCGATGAAAGGCACGCTGGGTTAAACAGGAAGCATCCTGGATGCGGCCGGCTTTGCTAAATATTAAATCTATCAGCTCGCTTGGTGTGACAATTTTTTCGGCTTCAGAATCTGCAATGGCAATATCGAATGTTTCCTCCACCTTCATCACGATTTCGACGCCATCAAGTCCCATGAAACAACCTGTAGTCCGGCAGACAGTAGTTCGCAACCGATAATTAAAAAAAATGTGCGGCAGCGATGTCCCGCCGCCGCCGCCGCACAGATTTCCCATCCTGCGCGTCCCTCGCGCGCAAAACCCAATTTATTTCACCGACGACGTTTGCGATTGGATCCAATACAAGTCGGCCAAGTCAGCCGCGCTCGGCATCGAAATATTATTCGTGACCGCCGCCGCGATGGCTCCGCCCATCCAATGTTTGATGATCGAATGCCCATCCGCAAAAGCGAAACCCGCCGCGTTGTTATGATACGAACCAGGAATATCCACACACCGGCTGTAGGTCGGATTGCCATTCGCATCCGCTTTGCCCATGCCGACGGAAAACACCGGGTCATTGATGCTGTCGGGATTCTCATCGAGAATGACGAATAGCGATGACGGGTTCGGAATGTTCGCGAGTTTCCCATAAGTCTGCCAGTCCGAGGTATTGCCGCCGTCACCCTGGTACGAGCCTGAGAGCCAGGTCGAGCCCACCGGCAGGCCTTTGGCAAGGGTGAAACTGGACGTGTTCCAAATCGTTCCCACCGCGCAATTCATCGAGACGCTGCGGTTGCGCGGCCCCGCGCCTTGCACAACGCTGTGGTCTGCCGGGCAATGATAAGTGCTCGGGGAAGAATCATATTTGTAAAGGCACGAGCCGGTGGTGAGATAAAAATCATTGGTGGCCTGGCTATTGCCGGACGTGTTATCCACGCCCCCGCCGACCCAGTTCAGTTGCAGCGGCGGTCCGAAATAGGTCTTGGGCGGCGCGCCGCTGCCGGAATAAAAATCATTGGGCGCCAGCAAATCGTTGTTATCGCCCGCGTACATGTTCCACGCGATCATGATCTGCTTGGTGTTGTTCATGCAGAAAACTCCCTGCGCCTTCGCCTTGGCTTTGCTCAACGCGGGCAACAGCAGCGACGCCAAAATCGCGATGATGGCGATCACCACGAGAAGTTCGATCAACGTGAAGGCCCGGTGAACGCGATGACTTTTCCGCTCTGTAACAACCGGCCCACGCGCCTGTTTTAAAATTTTCATGTTTCGATGGTTTGAGTGGAAAATTGGAAATCGTCGGGTGAAATGAAATCGGGTGAAGTTTAAAAAAGGGGCGCCGACGCGAACGCCGGCGCCCCATGTTTCATTCAGATCAAGGAGTCAGTCCGGGATGGACCAGCTCGAAGAAAAGATTACCACTCGGCGGCAGATTACTGCTGCTCAATTCGGTGTGATAATGATCACCCAACTGCAATGCCGTGACGCTCGTGTTCGTATTGACGGTGCCCGAGGTCAGGCTCGTGCGGGTGCCAAGAACGAAGCCATTCGCGGGCACTGTCCAGTCAACGTAATACTTCAAGTCCGGCGAAGGCAGGAAAATGGCGTTCGTCGGAACGGATGAATCCGACGCATAAACCCAGTCGCCCGAAGCGCCGCCACCCGCGTTGATGTTGATATTGGTGTCGGTCAGGAAGTCGTCCGAGAGCAGCGTCGTGCCGCCGTTGGAGATGGACGCGTTGCTCAATACGACCCGCTGGCCGACATTGCCGCCGCCATTGTTGTAACCGCCGAAATACACCACCATGCCGCCGCCGAAATAATTTTCCACATCGGAGGAAGACAAGCCGAGCGGGAAGGGCAGGTTCGTGCTGGAACCATCCGGCGCGACGACATGAATGTTCGTATTGCCAGTGAAGGTGTAAGACCAGTTGCCGATAACTCCCCCCGCCGCGCGGAAGGAAGGCAGGCCCCCGTCATAGAGATTGCCATTGCCACCGGCGCTATTGGTTTTGCAACGGAGGGTGGTCGTAGCTGAGTTGTCCGAGTTCCGGTTGATGTCAATCATCAGCACGTTCGGTTCGGCATAATCCGGCTCGGCTTCGGTGGCGAGATTATTTGGGACGAGATAAATCCGGGCGTCGTAGTTCGGATAATTCGTCGTGGGGAAACCGGCGATGCCGATGGTATAAGTCACCGGATCGCTTTGGTCCACCCACGAATAATTCGTGCCGATCGCATTGATATTCGCCGTCTCCAGGCTTTCCCGGTCATACGCTCCTCCGTTGTTGTTGAGGATGTTCAAACCCTGCACCGGCTTGGAAATGGAAACCGTTGGCCGCGTGATGGCCATGACTGCGCCCTTGAACACGACGTTATCAATGAAATACGCCGCCGTGCCGCTTGTCGGCATGTTGCCATATTTTTTGAAAAATATTCCGATGATGTCTGTCAGGCCGGAGGAACTGCTGATGATCGGCACGCGCATGTGAACCCAGCCGTTTGAGGCGCCATTGGGAATGAAAAGATTGGTCGTGCCGCCACTGAGATCTTCCTCGCCGTTGTTGCCGGTGAGCGGGCCTTCCGTGAGTCCCAGTGGGATTCCCGAAATATCTCCCGACTGGTTGAACGCGGTCAGGTCAATCGTGGACAAATTCGTGTCCCACATCACGTCGAACTCGACCGCCTGATAATGCGTGCCGTCAATCATGTTGGTCTCGGGACTCACGCTGAAGCCGGTATTATTCGTGTCGAAAAACATCGCGATAACGTCGTTATTATCCCCGGGCGCGATCTCGCTGACGATTTCCGCCGAACCGGAAGTGCTCAATCCGTGCGCGTCATTGGTGGAAAACGCAACCGTTACTGGATGGCCGTACCAATTCGTGAAAACGCCGCCGAGGAAGTTCGCGTTGTCGAACGTGAAGGCGGTGTAATCGGGATACGTCGCCGCCGGAATGTCGAACACGATATTGTCCACATACATAATCGCGGTGCCATTGGTCGTATAATTTCCGTCGTACGGATCAATGGTGATTTTGCGGGTATCTATCGCGTTCGCGAAGCCCGTCGGCAGCGGCACGACGATGTGTTGCCAACCGTTGTTCGTGGAGACGGGCGCGATGTCGGCGCCGTAGAGGCCCACAAAATTATAATTGGCCGTGACGAAAGCATCCAACTGGAAGTGGGTCGCAGTTCCGTATTGGTCGAGCGCGGACGCCGGATCCACCTTCACGTCAAATTCCAAAGCGGTGGCGTGCGAGAGGTCAACCGATCCGGGTAAATTATACGACGAGGCATGTTGCGCCTGTGTCGGCGTGTAAGTGATGGTCAGCTTGAGTGAACCGGAAGAGGCATTGCCATTGGCATCGTCCGTGGAGAAAGTGGTGGTTCCCGCGGCTGGGCCGTAATCATAACTGAAGAGGCTTGCCTGCGCGGAATTGTCGAAAGTATCCACGACATAGTTCTGGGCTTGGCCGTTCGAAGCGGCCAGCGCCAAGCCGACCGCGGCCAGCAACGCTGTTTTTGTGTATCGGTTGAATTTCATAACGGTGAGTTGATGTCTGCTTTGCTTATTTGGTTGGTGCGGCATTTTCCGGCGGTGTTGCGCGCATTGATTCGCAACGTCGCTACTCTCTACCGAGAGGCACAGCCGGGGTGATCTGTGCCCACCATAGCAGTCCCGTTTTTGCTGGCATGTCGTGAAAATTGATGACACAAGCGAAATAGCTCATGAATAAAGGCTTTTGTGGAGTTTTCTCCATTGCCTCCGAACGGTCGCAAACAAGTCATTTAAGAATTATTCCGCGAGATTTTTTTCTCTTGTAACACCAACTTAGTCCGCTTCTACAACGACTTAGCTCCGTTTTTCAGTAACTCGTAAGTGCTCCTGACAATCTATGGATAGCCCAATTCCCCGGTAGAATTCTCTGGAATTTTTTCTCCCTTTCGTATGTCCCATATTTTGATGACACCATTTGGACGGCCGAGGCTAATACTTTTGTACTATGTTTTGATGACATCCCCTTTTTGCCGTTCTGAGCTAGGTTGACCGTGTCCATCCAAACTATTGCGCCATCGGCAAACGAATTTGCAGCGCCAACAAATTGCGAAATGAATCCGTTCACACAAACTTCTGCCCGCTGCCGCTGGCCTCTCCTTGCGGTCTTATTTCTCGCCGCCAGCCTGGTGGCGTGCAGCAAACATGCGGAGGCTCTGGGCGAATCAACCTCCTCGGATCCCGAGGTCAACGCGCATCTTGCCCAGCTTACTCATGAATTGCGCCACGCGATGGTCGGCCAAAAGCTTAACCGCGATTTCGACGAGTTCGCCGCCCTGCGCCATTTGACCGTGCCACCGCCGCCGGAAGGAAAAAAATACGCCATCAGTGAAAAGTGGAAGGTCGTGCTCGTGGACAAATGAAAAATTTTCGCAGTTAAAATTATGACAACAAAAGATTTCCCCCACGCAAACGCGGTGAAGCCGTTCGCGCGCGCGTTCACACTGATCGAATTGCTGGTCGTCATCGCCATCATCGCCATTCTCGCCGGGTTGCTCTTGCCCGCGCTGGCGTCCGCGAAGGGCAAGGCGCGCCGCATCCAATGTGTTTCGCAAATGAAACAACTCGGCCTGGGCGTGTCGCTCTTCGCCGCCGATCACACCGACATGTTTCCGCCCGCCGGTTACTCCACTGCCAACAACCAGGTCGCGTGGGATGGTTTCATAAATAACTATATCGGCGGTAATTTGGCCCACACCGACCTCGACGGCGGCACGCTGGATACCGACCAGGCACCCGGAGTTTTACATTGCCCGGCGGACCGCGGCGCGGACAGTGGCTGGGTGGCGAATTATCCCGGCGTCTTCGCGCGCCGCACGTATGCGATGAATGCCGTTGGCCCCGCCTACGGGACCGAATACCAGATTCAGCCCGGCAAACCCATTCCACCGCCTGACCACGGCGTGGGCATCTATTGGGACGACGCCATTTTTCCGAACATAAACTGGGACATCCCCGGCTACACGTCAGCAGTGGTCGCCGATCCCTCCGGAACCATTTTGCTCGTCGAACAACCTTGCGGGGATAACGTGGCCGATAATATTTGGCCCTGCATTTCGTTTGGCCCGCAAGGAACCGCCGGCCAGGGCAACGGCGAACTCTATCAACTCGACAACAACGACACGGAAAACCAGGGCGCCGCGCTCTACGCCGCGCATGGTGCGCGTTTCAATTATCTTTTTCACGACAACCACGTCGCGCCGCTCAAGGTGGAACAAACCATCGGCACCGGCACGCTCGCGTTGCCCAAGGGAATGTGGACCGTCGCCGCGGGGGATTAGAAGAAAATGTTACCCTCCAAAAAATTCCTTTGCCGCCAGTGGGTAATCCGTGCATACACCGTCCACGCCCCATGATTTAAAATCCGCCCAGCGCTTTTTCATCGTCGCGAGATCGAAGCCGTGTATCTCCGGCGAAATCAAATAAAACAATCGGCCCGCCTCCCGCACCGCGCGAGCTTCTTTTTCAGTCAGCCACAAGGTGTCGAATTCATCGCCCCACACGACTTCGGCGGGAATGGAAAGGCATTGCGACAACGGCTCCTTACGGTCACTCAGGCGCGCGGCCAGGCGCACCTTGTGGCTATGCGGCAATAATTTTATTTTCCATTGCGCCGCGCCCGGCGTTTTAGGTTGCAATAATTCAAAATCGAAATAAAAACTGCGCGCGCCGAGCCGTCCGGAATTCATCAGGTCAATCAAAGCCGCTTCGTAACCGAGTTCCTTGACGTTGATCGCGAGTTCGAGATTTGGATGCCGTTGAAATAATTCAGTGTAAGCGGCAAGACTGTTTTCGGGCGTGCGCGGCGCGGCATCGTGGCTGATATAAAATTCATTCGCCGCATCGCGGCGCAAATCGGTTTCCAGGCCGAAGCCTTGCGCGAGCGCATCGGCACACGCGGCAACGGAATTTTCCACCACGGAATGCGGGCCGTTCAAATTGGCGCGATGAGCGAGGATGATCATTTTACCGATGTGCGGCGTTGCTGAATTAAGGCGCGGAAATGTCCAGCCAATCGGGATGCTTCTCGGCGTGCCGAGCGATTTCTTCGAGCACCTTTTCGACTGAGGACGCCGGCTTCCATCCCCAGGTTTTTTTGGCGAGTGTGGAATCGAGGACCATCCACGGAATATCGAATGGCCGCGAACTGCCGTCGGTCTCCACGTGATGCGCGCCGAAACGCCTGCTGCACCACGCACTGAGTTGTGCGAGCGAAGTGGCGCTGGCGGCTCCGCCGCTGACATTGATGGTGCGCGGTTGTTTTGCGTTGAGGCCCACACGCATCTGTTTCAAAAGCAACGGCGCCATGTCGGCGGGATGCAGACAATCGCGCACTTGAAAACCTTTGCCGCCGAAGCCGAGATATTTCAGCGGACGCTGGCGCAGCCACGAGTTGATCCAGAAACTGAAGATGCCCTGGTCGGCGCGGCCAAATTGTCCGGCACCCGCCAGCACGCCGCAACGATTGATCCACACGGGAAATTGAAAGGTCTCACCATATTCCAGCGCGAGCGCCTCGGATGCGAGCTTGGTGCTGCCGTAAAGCGAAATGGGCGCGGCGGTCGAAAAATTTTCCGCAACTCCCTGCGCGGAAATTCCCGGCGTGCGCGCCTTGGCGTCGGGCTGAAAAGCATTTTTGATCGCGCGCACTTTCAGCGCTGCCAGCGGCTTGATTGCATACACGCGGCTGGTGCTCAGCAACGTAAAACCGGCGCGATGCGCCTTGCAATATTCGACCAGATTAACCGTGCCATTGAGGTTGTGCTCGACTAACTGTCGGCTGCTTGTCTGTCCATCCACGCCGGCGAGCACGCTGGGATTGGCGGCGGCATCCACCACCCAATCCGCCGCGGGCAACGCGCCGATGTCCGCCGCGCTGCGCACATCCGCGTACTGCACTCGAATGCCAAGCCGCTTCAATTCAAGCCGGTTGAGTTCACTGCCGGGCCGGATGAAATTATCGAAGCCGAAAATTTCCGCGCCTTCAACGCTCTCCTTGAGCCGAGCGGCGAGCGTGCTGCCGACGAACCCGCAAATACCGCTGATGAGAATTTTTTGTTTCAAGCGAATCAGCCCGCCTGGCAGGCGGCGTTGATCTCGGTCAAAATGCCGCGCAAATCGTAGCGATATTTCCAGTCGGGATAATGCGATTGGAATTTGCGCACGTCGCTGATCCACCAGATATGATCGCCGATGCGGTTGTCTTCGACGTAAGTCCAGTTGAGTTTGCGCCCGCTAATTTCCTGGCACAAGTCAATCGCTTCGAGCATCGAGCAATTCGAGTGGCGGCTGCCGCCGAGATTATAAACTTCGCCCACGCGCGGCGCGCGAAAAAATTGCCAGATGGCCTCGACCAAATCATGGCTGTGAATATTATCGCGCACCTGTTTGCCGCCGTAACCGAATACGCGATAGGGTTTGCCCGTCACCGTGCATTTCATCAGGTAAGCAAGAAACCCGTGCAACTCCGTGCCCGCGTGGCCCGGACCAGTCAGGCATCCGCCGCGAAAACAAACCGTGTGCATGCCAAAATAGCGGCCGTATTCCTGGACCAAAATATCCGCAGCCACTTTGCTCGCGCCGAAGAGCGAGTGCTTCGTTTGGTCAATGGACATCGTCTCGTCAATGCCGTTCCAATAGCCGTGGCCGCGTTCGATTTCCCATCGTTTTTCCTCCGCGACCAGCGGGAGGCGATTGGGAGTATCGCCATAGACTTTATTCGTGCTCGTGAAAATGAACGCCGCATCGGGCGCGTGCAGGCGGGTGGCTTCGAGCATGTTCAACGTGCCCACGGCGTTCACGCCAAAGTCCGTGTGCGGTTCGCGCGCGGCCCAATCGTGCGACGGCTGGGCGGCGGTATGCACGACGGCTTTGATGTCCTTGCCAAATTTTTTGAAGATGGTTTCGATCGCCGCGGCGTCGCGAATATCAGCGGAAAAATGCTGGTAATTCTTGAGATTTTTTTCGAGGCGTTCGCGAGTATGGCTGGTGGAAGCTTCAGCGCCAAAAAAACGGGCGCGCATGTCGTTATCAATTCCAACCACCCCCAGATTTTCGCAATGGAACCGCTGGCAAGTTTCCGAACCAATCAATCCGGCAGCGCCGGTCACAATAATCACGGACATCCGTGCTGAATATCAGCCACGCGGCGTGGTGGCAATTCCAAAGTGAACGCGTCTCAAAGTTATCGCCGTTTCATCCCGAGAATGCTTACAAAGAAGCTGGATAGAATGGTCTGAAAACCCAGGGCCGTCAGCGTCATGCCGGGAATCACCAGGCGCATCGTCCGGCTGTATTCGAGATGCCCGAAATGCACGTTCCACCATTGCGCCACTGCCCACGCTAATAAAATAACGCCGGTCAAAAACGCCATAACCCCTATCACCAGTCCGCGTTCCAAATAGACCAAATCAAAAAAATATTTCATCGCCGGGTCTTCTGGCAACAGACCTTCGTTGATGGCAAAGGTCTTGGCAAACACCGCGAACAACACGGATTGATAGCCCAGCAATATTGCCAGGCTCGCGAAGAGCAGCGTGTGGGCATCGAATGTTATGCCGTGTATCTCAAGTCCGGGCAGCGCGATCGCGTAACCAGCCAGCCCAAAAATTCCCAGCAAAATACCAGGATACAAAAACAGCCAGCGCGGACTGAAGATCAGGAAAAAGCGCAGCGTGCGCCAGCCATCGCGAAAGGTTTTTAAATGCGGCGCGTGCGCCTTGCGGCCGTCGGGGTGCAGCGTGATCGGGTTCTCGGCGATCTTCACTCCGCGGATGCTCGCCTTGATGATCATCTCGGTCGCGAATTCCATCCCCTGGCAGCGCAGGTCCAGCCGGTAATACAAATCCTTGGTGAACGCGCGCAGCCCGCAATACACATCGTTGATCGGCGAAGCAAACATGTGCCGCGCCATCAAAGTGAACATCGGATTGCCAATCCAGCGATGCGACCACGGCATCGCACCCGGCAATACCTTGCCGCCGCCGCCGGTCAATCGGCAACCCATCACGAGGTCGCAGCCTTCGCGCAATTTCGTGATGAAGCCGGTGATCTCGGAAAAATCGTAACTGTCGTCGGCATCACCCATGAGCACCCACTTGGCCTGGGCGGCTTCGATGCCCCCCTTGAGCGCGTTGCCATAGCCTTTCTCCGATACGCGCACCACGCGGGCGCCGAGCCGTTCGGCAATTTCGATGGAGCCATCCGTGCTGCCGTTATCCGCGATAAGAATTTCGCCGCGCACGCCCGCGCGTTCGAGGCCAAGCCGGGCTTTTTGGATGCACGTTGCCAGCGTGTCGGCTTCGTTCAAGCACGGCATCACTACAGATATGTCATAGCTTTCTGACACTAATTAATGGTCGCGCAATGTAGTAAGAGCGCGTCAAAATGGCGAACCTTTTGTTGGCGGGAAAAAATAAAAATCCGCGCGTGGATTTTGGCAAGGAGATCAAACCTCCACGCTTTTTCCGGGCGCGGGCTGGATGATTTTCATTTTCGGATGGCGCGCGCGGATCTGTTCCTCGAACCATTGGCGCGAATCGGCATCGCCGTGGCCAAGCAGAACCGTGTGCGGAGAAACCTGACCGACGAAATTCAAAAGTTCATCGCGGTTCGCGTGCGCCGTAAGATCGAAGTCGTCCAGTTCACAACGCCGCGTCACTTCGCCGGCGCTGGGGCTGAAAATAAATGTCTCGCCGGGTTTGGCGGCTTTGAGGCGTCCGCCGGGAGTATCGCGGTCCGCGTAACCGACAAAGAAAATCGCCTGCCGCTCGTCGCCGATCATGCGCGTGGCGAGATTATGAGCAGCGGTATTTTCACTCATCATGCCGGCGGTGATGACAAAGATGCGCCCGCCAGAAAGTTTCATTTTCTCAAGCTGCCCCTTTTCGAGCACGACGAGATTCAAGGCTTCGCGCAGTTGCAGGCTGCTGTGCTGGCGATGAGTGCGATGCGATTCGAGATCGTAAATCTCGGTGAAAACCCGGCCGAGACCGCCAATATAAATCGGCTGATGCTTGAGCCGTCCGGAACGCGTGAGCAACGCGAGCATCGCCAAAATTTCCTGCGTTCGTCCGAGCGCAAACGTCGGAATGAGAATACAGCCTTTGCGTTTTTGAACATGTTCGATCGCCTGGGTAAGCCGCTCCAGTTCGCCCGCGCGGGTGAAACCTTGCGGCACCGCGCGATTGCCGCGCGTCGTTTCCATGATCAGCACGTCGGCCTTCACGTCTTCAAAACGCGCGCCCTTCAAAATCGTCTGGTCGCCAAACGAAACATCGCCCGTGAAAAACAAAGTTTCCTTTTTGCCGCGCACCATCATTCCGGCGGAACCGAGCGCGTGCCCGGCGTCATAAAATTCCAGCGTCGGCGAAGGCATGCCCGCGCGCGTTTTCGCGTACGAAGCCCATTCGATCTGGCGATTGTATTTGAAGCCTTGAAAACGCGGCGCCATTTCGTCCACTTCGTCGTGCGAGTAGAGCGGATATTCCTTGATGCCCGCTTCGTCGCGCTGGCGGGTCATGACATTGACGGAATTGTGCAGCACGCGCTCGACGATGAAATAACTCAGCTCCGACATGAGCACGTGCGCCTTGGGAAAATGCCGCAAAGCCACCGGCAGCGAACCGACGTGATCATGATGACAATGCGAAAGCGCCACGGCATCGAGATCCTCTTTGGCGATGAGGTCGTAGAGCGGAAGACTCGCGCGGCCTTCGCGTTTGGGATGCGTGCCGGCATCCATTAGCAGCCGGTGGCCCTCGAGGTCAACAAACCACGAGCTGGCGCCAATGTCGGCGTCAGGATTCAGATTAACGATTCTCACAAATTATTTCGGGGCCATGCCCATTTTTTTGGTCACGGCATCCGACATCAATGCGGCAACATCGTCATACTTGGCCAGACCCGCGGGAGCCTGGAATTGGCTTGTCTCCGGGCGTCCAAGTTTGACGTCCTTGAACTTCATGATGAGCGTGGAATCGTCATCGGGGATTTGCATCTGCACGGGAAATTCCTTGAGATCGGTCGCATACCAAACCACGGCATGCTGCTGATTGCCCTTCGTGTCGGTCACGGTGACATTGTCCTTTTCGCAGGAATGGCCATCCACCGTTTCCTTGCCGATGCGGGATTTTTCCAACTTATATGTCATCGCGGCGGCATCGGCTTCTTCCTTCGGCATGGGCGTGAGCGCGTAGGATTTGAGCCCGGGATAAATGGTAATGATTTCTTTCTGCTCCGGCAAAAGAATGGTGGACATCTGGTCCATGCCCATTTGTTTCATCATGCCGGCGAATTCGGGAGACATCTCCTTGCTTTTGACTTCGGCCATATTGATGTCCACACGCATCTTGCCCGCGAGCATTTGGAAACCCATGTTCATGGCGGTCGTTTCCTTCTGGTTTTTATCCAGCACGCGCACTTCCGCCTTGGAAATGAAATTGGTATTGCTGCCAAAGAAACGAATCATCGCCGCGTTCATGCCCGGGGCGCTGCCCGGACCCGCCGCCGATTTATCCGCCGTGGAAGGAACCTGGCCAAATACTGTTGCCGAACCGATGAGCAAAGCGAGAAGCCCGGCACCGGATACCCGCCCGAGAAAATTGAATGATTTCATGCTATTCAAGCGTCAACATAGTCGTTCCGGTGATTTTAACCAGTTAAATTTGGCTAACGAGGCCAAACGAGCGCATCTTCGTTCACCAACCCGGAATCTGATGGATATCAGTGACATCACCCTAAGGTCCTCCCAATTTAATTTTCGCACCTTTAAGCGAACCTATCCGAGCTTATCCGAGCCAAGGCGAACTTAAGCGAACTTATCCGAACGATTTTTGCGAACTTATCCGAGCCAAACCGAACCAGCCGCATCAAATGGCTATTTTTATCCACTTCAGCCTTCAGAACCCCCCGAATCACTAAAATCGGCCTTGGTGCAAACTCTCATCTCCTTTTTCCTTTTTCAAAGAACTGCCCCCACCATGCCACAATCTCCGAAGCCAGTCCACCCTTCCATAGGTTACAAACTCGTCGCGCGTCCCAATCCATTCCCCCACCAAACCGCCCAACTTTATGCCATTGTAAACCCCTTGCCAGTTTCGTTATGCTGGCATTTATGCAATTATGTCCCAACCCTGTTAAATCAAGCCGGGCATGAAAACTGCAACCCAATCCAAATCTTCCAATGCTGCGGCTGGCGGGAAACGCTGGTGGCAATGCTCGCTTTTACTGACGGCATTTTTGCTGTTTGCCGTGCTCTCCGGCCTTTTCATCCAGAGTTACGACATCAACAAAGTCCACTTCTCCAACGACGGCCCGCTGGGCGCGATGGTCGCCGAGCAAAACCTCATGCCACGCATTTTCACCGGTTTGTGGGTGGACTTGAACTGGCTCGGCAGCGAAGGCCTCGCGCCCGCACCCGCGATCACCACGTTCATGCGGCTGCTCTCGCCCTTTACTTACGCGCGCATTCTGCCGCCCGCGTCATTGTTCATCGTGGGCCTCTCGGCCTGCTTTTGTTTTCGCCGCTATAAATTATCGCCTATCGCGTGCATCCTTGGCGGACTGGCGGTGGGGCTGAATTCCGATTTTCTCTCCACCTCGTGCTGGGGTGTGGCGTCGCAAACCGTCGGTTTCGGCGCGATGTATGTCGCGCTCGGCTTGCTCGCGGGAAACGGTTCGTGGAAACAATGGGTTCGCGTGATTCTCGCCGGTTTGGCGGTCGGCATCGGTGTGATGGAGGCGTACGACATCGGCGCGCTGTTCAGCTTGTTCATCGCCGCCTTCATCGTGTTTCAATCGCTGTTCATGAGCGAAGGCGAAGTGCCCGCGAAGGCCGGCAAAGGCTTTGTCCGCGTCGCCATCGTGGCGGTGTTCGCACTCTTTATTTCCGCACAGGCGTTGACCACGCTGATCGGCACGCAACTCAGCGGCATTGAAGCCGCGAAACAAGACGCCAGCACCAAGCAAAAAGTCTGGCCCGTGATGACCGAATGGAGTTTGCCCAAGGCCGAGACATTCCAAATCATCATCCCGGGCATCTTCGGTTATCGCAACACCTGGCACATGTATGACAGTGACCAGCCGCAGGCAGATCAATATTGGGGAATCATCGGCGAAGACCCAAACATCGGCATGGCGCAAGACCTTCTCAAGAGTTCCAATCCCGACGCGCAGGCGCAAGCGGAAGGTTATCTGAAGAACCCCAATTTGCTCTGGCGCCTCATCGGCACCGGATTTTACATGGGCGTGCCGGTGGTTGTGATCGCGCTCTGGGCATTGTTCCAGGCGTTTCGCGGCGAGAGATCGCCCTTCACGAAATTCCAACGGCGCATGATTTTGTTTTGGGGCGGTGCGACGCTTATCTCATTGTTGTTTTCGTACGGCAAATACGCGCCGTTCTATCAGTTTTTTTACGCGCTGCCCTACGCGTCGGCGATTCGCAATCCCGATAAGTTCATGCACGTCTTCACCTGGGCGTTGCTGATCGTCTTCGCCTTTGGCGTGCATGGGTTGGTCGAATTGTATCTGAAAAACCCGGTGGTCCGCGCCGGAGGTGTGCTCACGCAATTCAAAAATTGGTGGGCCAAAGCGAACCCGTTCGAGCGCGGCTGGCTCGGCGGTTGCATCGGAGTGGTCATCGTCTCGTTTCTCGGCTGGGCAGTTTATTCGACGGACACCAAGCAACTTGTGGCCTATCTGCAAACTGTCGCCATCCCGGAAGACATCGCGCCGAAAGTTGCGGCGTTCAGTATTCACGCCGTAGGCTGGTTCGTGCTGTTGCTGGTGGTGACAGTTATTTTGCTGGCGCTGATTTTCAGCGGGCAGTTCGCGGCATCGCAGGCACCACAAAAAGATTCGCTAAGATCCGAAATCCTGCCGGGCTCAATCGGCATGCGGGGCATCATCGCGGCGACGCTGCTGGGAGCATTGATTGTGTTCGACCTCGGACGCGCGGGCGCGCCGTGGATCGTTTACCAGGACGTGCCGTATAAATATGCCGACGATCCGATCATCATGTTCCTCGCGGATAAACCTTACGAACATCGCGTGGCCATGTTGCCCGTGCCCACCGGCACCGACCAGATGGCTCTCCTGAACGCTGCTTACGGCAGCCATTGGAAGCAGGGACTCTTTTTCTACAACAACATCCAATGCGCCGACGTGGTGCAGGAACCGCGCGTCTCGACCGACAAGGAACGGTTCAACGAAGCCCTGCCGCAAAACAGTCTCTTCAACATTTTGCGTTTTTGGGCGTTGTCCAATACCCGCTACATCCTCGCGCCGGGCGGCGATTTCGTGAGCACACAGCTTGACCCCAGTGGAAAAACTTTCCGCGTCGTGCGCCAATTCGATTTTGTTCCGCGCAGCGCGAACCCCGTGAATTCCGTGGATTTTATCACAAAAACCAACACCACCGGCAGCCTCGCCGTGGTGGAATTCCTCGGCGCGCTGCCCCGGGCAAAATTGTACCCGAATTGGGAAGCGATGGACGACACCAATACCCTCCAAACCGTCGCCAGCCAGAATTTCGATCCGCGCTCAAAAGTGATCGTGGCCGCCGACTCGGGATTGCCCAAGCCCGGCGTCGCCGACGTCAGCGCGAATCCTGGCGCAGTCGAGATCAATCCCAACTACCGCTCAAAACGCATCGAAGTCTCGGCCGATGTCAAAGTTCCGTCGGTGCTGTTATTGAGCGAGCGTTACAGTCCGAAATGGAAAGTCACCGTGGACGGGCAACCGGCCCAGTTGTTGCGCTGTGATTTTATTTTGCGCGGCGTTTTCCTGACACCGGGCAAGCACACTGTGGTATTCCACTTCGCACCGTCGCTGACCGCGCTTTACGTCAGCCTCACGGCCATCATCATCGGCATCGCGCTTACCGTGCTGCTGATCGTCAGCGGCAGCGAAGACGAAACCGAGGAAAAAGAAACGCCGTCCGCCGACGCCAAAGTTTGATCGCCCATTATTTCGTCGGGTCCGTGATGCGCCCAAGAAAAAGAATCGCGCCGGATTGCGTATCGCGTATCAGAAAAATAAAGGGATGATCGGCGCGAAATACCGGTGATGGCTGGCGCATGACCGAAGTCAATGCCATCACTGTTCCCGTCGCCGCTGCTGCTTCCGTGCCCGACTCGTCAACCTTCACATAAGCCTTGTGGACAATGGCGGAAATATATAAATCACGCTCGCCGTCCATTCCCGAAAAATCCGCTTCATTCGAAAATGCCAGCGGCATGCCCATCGCCGCCAAAGTTTGTCCGAGGCTGATTTGTGCCGTCGTGGTGAATTTCGGAAAGGTCACGTTTATTTTTTGCGGCCTCGCCTTTCCCACCAGCGCGATCAAAGCCGGCTCCGTCAGCGACGACTCCAACTTTTTCAAACCATCCGCTTTTCGCGGAAGCAATATATCCATCGCCAGCAAATTGTTCCCGCCAATCCCGGTCTTGGAATCGCCATAGGGCATTTCCAAAAGTTGGCAGTCTTCGTTCTCGGCATATTCAAAGGAAGAATCCTGGTGCATGAAATGGGCGGTCGCTTTTTGCGTGTCGCTCACACTGAACGGACCGTCCACGGTCGCGCTTTTTTTGAACGAATGCACCCATGACCCCTTTAAGTAAATGGCGTTCACCAATACCAATCGCGTCGCGGCATTTACAACTCCCGGCTGCAAAAGGTCGGTGATCTTTCCACTCGTCTTTTCGCTGACCCAGTCATTGATGTCGCGGCGCGTCGGCTCGGCGGACGAACGAAAATCCGCCTGCTTTACTTCCGCGCCATAACTATCCCGCACCACCGAAGTAAATTCCTTGAGCAGCTTTTGATTTTTTTCAACCCACATGCCGTTGGCAATGTCCAGTTTGACCTCCGCCTTTTGCTCCAGTTCGTCGAGATGTTTTTGAAGTTCAGCGAAGTTGCTGGAAAGTTGCGCGCCGTCCGAATCGAAATGAAACACGTGTCCGATTTGCGATGCTGTATCGCCCCGCGCCCCGGCATAAGTCATGGCCAAGCAAGTCGAAATGCTATACGGCGAAAAAAATACATTCCCGTCGCCCGCGGCCAGCCGCGAATAAAGCTCGAGCGCAAAGGCATTATTTCCTGACACCAGGTTCGTGGTGGAAACTTCTTCAGACCTCGCTGGTGCGGCCACCAAGATGCCCGCCACCGCCGCGGCAAATAGTCCTTTGAAAAGCGTTGTCATAACTATACGACATGGCAACCGGCGATTTATTAGAAGAATTCGCTCATCAGTTTGACTGGCGCATCTTGACATCGCCCAAGGCGCGTTGCCACGCCGTAATCCAAAAAATTGCGCCGCGTCATTTTTGCGGCAATCGGAATATGAAACGACTGGCAGACGGAGCGTCAGGGCGTGTCCGCGTCAGGCGGGCTGTGCGGTTTCGGCTTGCTTCATCGCGGCGGTGAGGATGGCGGCGGCGGTGGGCAAGGTGGTGTGGAGGTCGTCCAGTTTTTCGTTGATCTGGCTGGCGAGGGAGTTCGCGCCGCACTTGATCAACTGGCGATACCATTTGAGGAATTCTTGGCTGACGATTTTTTCGTCGGCGGCGGAAAATTGGCGGGTGGTTCCGCTGGAGGCAAATTCGCAGATAACCAGCGCGGCCAGATGACGGGCGGAATTGGGCGCGTGCGCTTTAGTCCAGAAGGGCAGCGCGGCTTCGGCTTGCTGGTTCAACAAGAGCGCCTCGGCGTGTTGCAACGCGATCACGGGTTGTTCGGCGAAATGTTTGATGGCTTCGCTCGTCCAGTTTTGGGCGAACTCCAGAAATTCCGGCTGGCTCAAAGCGATTTGGCCGCCAAGTTGCCAGACGTGAATCTCGGCGGGATTTTCCTGCACGAGCGCGTTGAGGAGGGTCAAGGCTTCGACGGACGCGTTGTGGCGGAATTGAAACTTTGCGAAATCGAAACGCACGGTGCGGGATTTGGCATCATCACCCATCGCGGCGCGGAACGCTTCAGCGGCGGCGTCGTGCTGATCCAGCGCGGCGAGCGAGAGAGCGAGGCAATGGTTAGGGCCGGCCTTGAGAATTTCCTGGTTGATGGGCGACAGCGCGGGTTGATGGCGCTTGGCAATACATTCGCGCATCTGCCCGGCGACTTCGGCGGGTTGCTTGAGTTCCAAGTGCGCGAGGCCGAGCAGGAAATGTTGCGAGGCAGTCATCGCGGCGGCGCGCGGGAACGGCTGCTGCCAGAGTTGAACGATTTCGGCGAAGCGGCGCGCCTTGAGCAAATGATTCGTCAGTTGCGTGAGCAAGGTTTCGCGCAATTCAGGAACGACTTGCGGCGCGGGCAGCGCGGCCATCAGGCGCAGGGCTTCATAATATTGCTGGATGCCGGTCTCGACTTCGCCGGAGCGAATCAATTCGAGCCCGAGATTCATCACGAGGTTCGGTTCGCCGGGCAATTCTTCCATCGCGAGGCGCAGCAAACGCAAATTGCGGGCGATCTTATCGCGGCTCACAACGATTTCCGGGCGATAGCCGTGATGCAGCAACGCGGATTTGCCGAGGCGATTTTCGAGGCTCCATTCGCGGGCGCGGACTTCGACGCTGCTGAAAATTTGTTCGTGAACGCGGCCAAGGAAGAACAGGCCGGGTGCGTTGCGGAAGAGGCGCGGCACGTAGCTGCAACCTTCGAGTTCGCGGCCGTCGTCAATGATCGGCAGGCGATAGCCCATGACCTCGCTTGCGAGCATTTCCTGTTTGATCGTCTCGCGATGCTCGGGCGAAAGTTCCTCGTCGGCATCAAGGCTCAAAACCCAATCACCGGTGGCGTGCTTCAAGGCTTCGTTGCGCGCGGCGCTGAAATCATCGCTCCAGGCAAAAGTATGGATTTCGGCGTTAAATTTTTTCGCAAGCTCGACGGTGCGATCGGTCGAGCCGGTATCCACCACCACGATTTGATGGGCGAGGTCGCGCACGGATGCCAGGCACTTCTCGATGAACTGCTCTTCGTTTTTGACGATGAGGCAGACGGACAAACGCGGCGTGGCGGAAATCGCAGGCAGGGGTGAAAGTTCCACGCCGGATTTCACGGGATGACGCGGCGCGTGCTTGGCGGCTTGCTGGACTTGCTTCCACTTGGGCGCAAGCTGGCAGGCGCGCACGAGACATTGCTTGCCTTCAGCGGCGGCGCCGGTGGCCCACGCGATTTCGGCGAGCGTCAGCCACGCTTCAGGATGAAACGGACGGGCGTTGATGGCTTCAGTGGTGAGCGTCCAGGCTTCGCGATGTTTCTTATTTTTTAAAGCTTCACGAGCGGCGGCGAGATGGCCGACGAGCGCGACGGGCGGCAATTCGATGCGAGTGACTTGTTTTGGGCTCGCGCTGGCGGCGGGATGGGAGCGGGCGGCGAGCGTTTGCAAACGCGCAGTCATTTTCCCGGCGATATTGGCCCAGGAATAATTTTTGCGGGCGGTTTCGGCGGCGTGCTGGCCGCGAGTGCGGGCCTCGCCGGGGTGGGCGAAAATATGTTTCAACTTTGCTGACAAATCCGCGGCGTCCGGTTCAAGCCACCAGCCTTCGGCGGCGAGATCAATCGTGCCAAGTTTGCGGCCAAGATTTTTTCTTTGCGCGGCGATGAGCCAGCCGGCGTTTTCAGGAACAAAATCATCCGTCGCACCGCCGCGAGTCACGACAACGGGCAGGGCGGAAGCCATCGCTTCGAGCACGGGCATGCCAAAACCTTCGCCCCGATAGGGATGCACGAGGCATTGGCAGGCGGCGTAAAGACGAGGCATGTCTTCGGGCGCGAGATCGGTATTGAGATAAAGAATCTCCGGCGCGTTGGGACGAGTGCGCGCGGCTTCGATTTCCTTTTCAAACGTCTGGCCTTGATAAACCGACTGGCCGCCAAAATCCTTGATCACAAGGCAAACGTCGTCGCTGGCGGTGAAAGCGTCGAGATACGCCTTGAGCAATACATCCGGGCCTTTGCGTGAAATAGTTCCGCCGACAAAGAGGAAACGGAATTTTTTCTTAGTCGCCAATTCCAGCGGTTTTACTTCGGAATTAAAATGCGCTGTATCCACGCCGTTGGGCACGACAAAAACTTTTTCGGCGGCGATGCCGGAAGTGATATAGACGTTGCGCACATAATGGGACGGAACCCAAAATTCGTCCACGCCCGCGGCGGCTTTCACCCAGTCAGCGGGCAGCGCGCCAAACTCCCACGGCTGAATCACGACGAGCGCGCCATGTTTTGGGCGGCTCCAATCGGGTGGCCATTGATGGCGCACTGTGATGGCGGCATCGGTCGAAGCAGAGCTGGAAAGAGTTTTGGCGAAATCGCGCAGACCGGCGGGAGCATCCGCAGTTTTAATCGCGGAATTAGCGATGCGCTTGAGCTGCATACGCGAATCGGCGGCGAGCGCGTTGACACATTCGCGGTTCACGTGCGAGAGACTGCCGTAATCGAGAAAGGAACCGATCCAGTCCACCTTGATATTTTGCGGAGCGGCGGAAGTGATGGCCGGGGCGATCACCTTGGATGATTTATTGGCAGGCACCGCATCGGCATCCGCGAGTTTCTGCATGCGCGCGGCGTAATCGGGCCAGCGTTGCTTGAGAAAATGTGAATCGGTGAAAGGTAGGTCGCGGTTTTTGACGAGTGATTTGCTCTCAACGATGACGTCCGGGCACGGGAGCGATTTCCAGTTTTGCGATTGGAGACGGAGAAGCAAATTCCACGCGGCACCATCGGGCGTGAGTTCCTTTTTGAAACCAAGACCTTCAATGAAGGCGGCGCGGCGGACGAGGAGGCAGCGAACCGTGGGGTCGGTGATGATCGCGCTGGCCGATTTCAAAGCAGGGAAAGTCGCGGCAGCGCGGGCATTGGCGCGCAACGGTTCATACAACGATTTATCCCAGCCGGCGGGCAGCAACGTGTCTTCCTGAAGGAATAAAACGTATGGCGCGGGCGAATCATCGGCGGCGCCACTCATGAAATCATTGATGGAATCGCGCTTGGTGATTTCACCGACGCGAAAGCGTTTGAATTGGCGCGCGAATTCCTTGGCAGCGGCGAGCAATTCCTTATTTTCCGCAGGCACACAAACGACCAACTCCAGGCGCAATTCGGGATTGCTCACGCCGCGCACGCGGTTGAGGCATTCGCGCAACATCGCGGGATTGGCGAGGCCGCGCACGAACACTGTGAGGTCCACGTCGGCGCCATCGGCATCGCGCTCGGGATTGCACATGATGAACGTCTTGGCGTAAGAGAAAAATTCGGCATTGCTGCGCGGGTTCTCCATCGCGTGCACGCCTTGGGGCCAATGGATTTCGGCATCGCCGAGCAAGCGGCCATAACCGGTTTGGCGAAGCTTCTCGCGGTCTTTCGTTCCGCAAAGCTGCTTGAGGGAATCGCCGAAATAATAATCGTCGAGCGGGAGCGCGCCAAAATGAGTGAGTTCGGAAGTGGTCGGAAAACTCGTGGCGCGCAAAAGAATGGGTTGCGAGACGGCATCAACGTCCTTGAGCACGCGCTTGGACAATTCGGATTTGCCGCCGAGCAGGTTTGGTTTCGCGGCGCAAAAATTCAGCCACAAGTCTTGAAATAAAAGCACGCCTTCCTTGAAGGCTTTCTGGCGGAGCAAAGTTTCGGGGCCGAACGGCGTGCGATCGAGCACGGGAGTGACGGAGCCATCAGCGTGGCGTTCGTAGCCGAGCGTCGTGCCAATGGGCGCGACGAGCGCCTGCTCGATAAACGCCGGGGAACGAATGAAGGAACGAAAGTTATAATCCGGCTTGCCGTACGCGCCGAGAAAATGGCGGATGTCCATGCCATCGAGCACGCGGCTGGCGGCGCGTTCGTACGTGACGAGATAACAGCCGACGAGTTTGGTCGGATTTTTTTCCAGTTCGAAAATGCGATGGATCTGCATTTGCGCCGACGCGCTGTAACCGATGTCGCAGACGCCGAGCGCGCCGCCATCCATCCAGGGACGCAAATAATCCATGACCTTGCGGCGTTCCTCAGCGCTTTTGGCCTCGATGTGGCGGGCGATTTCCGGCTGAAAAAGAAATTCGGCGAGCTTGAGAATTTTTTCCTGCTTGTCCGCTTTTTCATCGAGCGCGAACGGCAGTCCGCGCAACTGGGCGGCGTTCAAACCGAAATGCTGGAGGATGCCGCGAATCGAAAGCGTGCAGCGGGCCTCGAGCCAGGCGAGCAAATTCTTGGCGGTGAGTTTGCCAAGTGCGGCGAGGTCGGTGGCTTTGCGATTCACGTAAAGCGGCTCGACTTCGAGATCGTAACCCTTCGCAGCGATTTCGCGTTTGAGAACCTGGGCGAACAAATCGCCTTCACGCATCAGCGCGCCGATCTTGCGGACGCCGCTGTTGAGATATTGCTGGCAGGCCCACGAAGCGAAACGGCTCATGAGCAAGCCCATGTTCATCACACCGGCGCGGCCGAAAAAGCCCTCGACCGAATCTTCGGGAAAATAACGGGCGGCGAGCAGGCGAAGTGAATTCGCGCTGAAAGTAGTGTCCTGGCCGCCGAGCAAAATTTGTTCGCGATCGAGAATGGTGCGGAGGTCCACAGTCGCCTGCGGGTAATGTACGCCGCGAATGCCGGCGTGGCGCGCGCCGATGACATCGGCGTGATAATTATCGCCGACGTGGAGCATTTGGTCGGGCGAAAGATTCAGATTTTGCAAGGCGCGCTTGAACAAATTGCCCGTGCCTTTGCAGACTTTTTCATCGCACGAGGTGAGGATGAATTCAAAAATCGCGGGATCGAAATGATTGGCGCGAAGAATGTCGCGGAGTTGATCGGCGGAAAAATAAATATCGGAGATGATGACGACCTTGAGCCCGCGTTCGCGAACGTGCTGAATGAATTGCGCCATGCCGGGATTGAGCAGGCAGATTTCGGATTCGGCGTGGTGCTCGACTTGCGCGCAATCAGCGGGGTTGGCGGCCAGGACCGACCGCATATTGTCATAGACGGCGGCGAGGCTGATGTCTTCGACTTTGGGGTCTTTGAGATTCTGGCGCTCGCGGGTTTTCATTTCCGCGTAGCGGCGGAGCGTGCCGAAATCCGCGGGATTGATGGCGGGAGCGAGAGCTTTTTGTTCGTGAAGACGATGGCCGAGTTCGAAGAAGACATCGGTCGGGCGATTGACCATGCGCCAGACGATGGTATCGAAAAAATCAAACGAGACAGCGCGGAGGCTGTCCGAACGGTCCATCAATTCCGCGGCGCGGCGGAGGGGTTCGTCACGCTGCCAAAGATTTTTTGGCAAATTGGGGATGGAGACCGTTGGTTCATTCATGAGAGTTGACCCAGAAGGTCGAGCACTGATTGAGGCAGTTGATTGCCCTGAGCGAGCAGCGCGGTGGAGGATTGGCCGAGGATGCTGGTGGAGGCGTCGCTGGTGGCTTGTTGCGCGCCAGCGGGATCGGCGAAGTCGGAGGCGGCGGAAATATTTTCGGAACTGATGGCGAGTTGATCGGCGAGCGAGCCGAGGTGCGAAAGATTGGAGCCGGCGGTGGCGCGGTCGGCGGAAAGTTGCTTGAGGGCGGTTTGCACGGAAGCCAGCGCGCTCGCGGCACCGGTGGTCGTGCTGATGCTGGCGGACTCGGCGGAGGCGTAGGCGGGCGTGCCGAGATTGATGCCGCTGAGCGTGGTGGAATCGCCATTGCCGTCAACGCTGACGGAAACGCCGGAGCCGTTGAAGAGGCTGACGCCATTGAAATCGCGGGCGGCGGTGGTGGTGATGTAGGCGGCGAGACTTTGGAATTGCTGGTTGTCGGATGCGCGATCGTTGGAGCTTGTAGCGGGATCGTGGGCGGAATTGGCAAGCTGCTGCATCTGGTCGAGCGCCTTGCCGATGCCTTGGAGCAAACCCGCCTGACTTTGAGTGAAAGAAACGGCGTTCGCCACGCTGCTCTCGGCGGCACTGATGCCACTGAGTTGCGGGTCCAAACTGGAGGACAAATCCGAGGCGCTGATGGAATCGGTGGCGCCGGCGGTTGCGAGTTGAGCGAGCGGCTTGGCGAGAGTCGTTTGGCCGGTGGCAAGACTGGCGGCGGAAAGATTGGTGTTGATGAGCATAATCTATTTCCCCGGAGACGCGGTTATTTCGCGGCGGGAGCGGACCATTTGCTGGAGCCGACGGCGGCGGGTTTGGCCTTGTCGTCGGGAGCGGCGGGCTGGGCGGAGAGACGGGGAAGTTTGGGGCGTTCAGCGGTGAGCGCCTCGGCGTTGTTGCGCTGGATTTCTTCGTAAACTTCCTGGCGATGCACGGGCACTTCGCGCGGCGCGGCGATGCCCAGCTTGACGATATCGCCCTCCGACCGAATGACGGTCACGGTTATCCGGCCATCAATGACGATGCTTTCACCGGGTTTGCGGGAGAGGATGAGCATAAAAGTGGTTGGGAAAACTTCAGGCCACAGGCAGCGGATGGCACAACGCGAATTGCGCGGCGTTCACAGGGATGACCTGCTTGCCGACGAGCGTGTGGCGGTTGATGATGACAGGGCCGCGCAAATTAATCGTGGCCTGTCCCGGTCCGCGCAGAGTGCAAATGTTATAGACCAGCGCGTCGGTGGGATCGGTGAGCCCCAGAAATTCCACGTCGTCGGTCGGAATGTCCGGCTGGTAATCGGGCGCGATCAGAAATGGCGACACCACCAGAAACGCCTTGCGGGCGCTGTCGAGCATCTGCAGCCACATGAACGGCTCCTCCTGCGGGTTGGTGAGGAGGACATAATTTTTGACGCGCTCAAAGCCAAGCAACCCGTACGGAAGCTGAATAAGATTCTGCTCGTTGAGGTTGCTCTTTTTCGGTTCGGCGGTTTCTAATTCTACAGTTTTCATGATTTGATACTCTGTTCCGAAAGAGGTTGAGCAAAGGCTATGCCAGCAAGGAGGATGGATTAAACACCCAATAAAATAAGGCTTTTAGGCATCAGCGGGAAAATAGCGACTAGGCAAAAAAGTTTCGCGGACGAGGATTGCCCGGTTACATTTGCCGACCAGCGGGCAAAGACTGGGCACATACCTCGATTATGAAGGTTCTGGATGGTTGCAAAGTGCGAGTCCCTTAAAGTCTTCACAATAATTTGCCGATGCCAATCAATTCGCTATTAATTGTCGGTCAAATATGCGAGGGTATTAAAAAAGATACTAAGCAATTTGTTTGCTGACCGAATTATTTTGATGTCAACCGAAGTCCAAACTGAGATCGCCACCCCCATGATGGTTGGGCTGGCTGAATTTGCCGTCAGCCAGGATCCCACGATTGGGCTTTGCAGTTATCCTTTGGGCGCGTGCCTGGGCGTGACGATTTATGACCCGGTCGTAAAAGTGGGCGGATTGCTGCATAGCTTGTTGCCGGCCTCGAGCATTGACCCGGTGCGCGCGGCGAACCGTCCGGGAATGTTTCTCGACACGGGCTTGACCGCGATGCTCGCGCGGGCGCACGAGTTGAACGCGAAAGACGAGAATTTATTGGTATGCGTCGCCGGTGGCGCGCAGATCATGGATGACACGAGCCATTTTAATATCGGCAAACGCAACTATGACGTGCTCGTTGAATTACTCAAAAAATTGAATTTGAAGATTAGCGCCGAAGATGTCGGCGGACGCACCAACCGCTCTATCCAATTAAATATTTCCACCGGTTATGTGCGCCTGAAATTTTCCGGGCAGCCGCAACCGAAAACTTTATGCAAGCCATAGACGATTATATTTCCAACCTGCGGCATCTGCCGCCCGCGCCGCGCGTCGTGCCCGAATTGATGCGCCTGCTCAATCAGCCCGACGTGGACAGCAGCAAGATCGTCAAGATGATTTCCTTCGACCCCGCGCTGACGGCCAACGTCCTGCGCATCTGCAACAGCGCCTATTTCGGCGCGGCCACGCCGACTTCGGACCTTCAGGAAGCCGTCACGCGCCTGGGTTTTCAACAGGTTTATCAACTCGTGGCCGCCGCCACCGGCGCGCGGTTGCTGGGCGCGGCCCAAGCCGGTTACGGGCTGGAACAAGGCGAACTTTGGAAACATTCCGTCGCCTCCGCCGTCGCCGCGCAACTGATCGCGCGCAAGCTGGGCGATAATGAGAACCTCGTTTTCACGGCTACTTTGTTGCATGACATCGGCAAGATCGTTTTGTCCGGCTCGCTCAATGGATCGTATTCCAAGATCGTGAAAGAGACCGAGGTCAATGGCCAATCCCTGCTCGATGCGGAGAAAAAATTACTCGGCGTCAATCACGCCGAAGTGGGCGGGCAACTTTTGAACCGCTGGAAATTTCCCCCGAACATCGTCTCTGCCGTTTGGTTTCATCACACGCCCAAAGGCGCCGGTGCGCATCAACGTCTCGCCTGCCACGTGTATCTCGGCAACATGATCGCTTATTTTATGGGCCACGGATACGGACACGCGGGTTTCGCGTTGCGCGGCCGTGCCGAAGTGCTCACCACCCTCGAACTCAAGCCCGAATCCATTCCGCAATTCATGATGGAAACCTACGAGCAGATGCACATCGTGGACGCGTTGTTCTCGCTCGCGAGTTGATTTTCTTCGAGCGTGAATTAAACGCGACGCATGAAACAACTCGTCAACATCACCGTCATTGGCCGCGACAAAACCGGCGTCATCGCCCGCGTCACCGGTTTGCTTTTCGAGCAAGGCGCGAACATTGAAGGCCTCGAGGAACAAGTCACCCGCGGCCAATTCAGCATGGTCGTGCAAGCCTCGTGGAACTTGCGCGCGTGGCATCCAACGCGTGTTCGGGCCGAACTCGAAAAACTCGGCGCCGCGCTCGGCATGGAAATCAAACTGCGCTACACCGAGCCGCATCGCCGCCAGCGCTTCGCCATTTTTGTCACCAAGGAAGACCACGCGCTAAACGGTTTGCTCGAAGCCTGCCGCGACGGACGATTGAAAGCTGAACCGGCGTTGATCATCGGCAATCGTCCCGACCTCGGAGACATCGCGCGTAAAAATAAATTGCCGTTCGTCGTCGTGCCGTGGCAGGAACGCGCTGCTGCCGAAGAAGCCGCGCTCAAGCTGCTCGATGAGCACAATATTGATTTCGTCGTGCTCGCGCGGTTCATGAAAATTCTGTCGCCGAATTTTGTGTGGCGATACAAAAACAAGATCATCAATATCCATCCCTCGCTGCTGCCGAGTTTTCCAGGCGCGCAGGCGTATCGGCAGGCTTACGAGCGCGGCGTGAAAATCATCGGCGTGACCGCGCACTTCGTCACGATGAACCTTGATGAAGGCCCAATCATCACGCAGGAAAGTTTTTCGGTTCGCCCGCGCATGACCTTCAGCGAAATCGTCGCGGCCGGACAAAAGCTGGAAACGAAAGTTCTGGAAAAAGCCGTGCGCCTGTATTTGAGCAAACGCCTCGATGTCTATTGGGGCGTTGTCCGCGAAGTCTGAAAACCGGGAGGCGTTTTTTCCGACTGGGAGGGCGAGCGTACTCGCGAGCCGTAACTTTCCCCGCTGAAAACATAAAAACTACCAATGTCATTCCGCTTTTCCAATTCCGCCAAAGGCGTTACATTCTTTCCATGTTCAAGACCTTCGTGGTCAACCTGGCACTGTTGATCGTTGTTGTCGCGGTCATGGTGGCTTTGTTCTGGGTCGCCCTGCCATATTTGCCGCGCTACACCAGGGTGCCCCGCATCAGCAGTACGCCCGTGCTGCTCACCCAGGTGAAAACCTTGTCTCAACTCGTCACAGTCAAATACGTCCTCGAAAAGGTCGTCCTGCTCGAAGACGAATCGCATTGGTACGAATTGCAGTTCGGCGAAAACCGTTTGCTGATGGTCGCGCACGGCATCGTCAAAGCGGGCGTCAATCTCGATGAACTCAAGCCCGGTGATATTTCCGTCTCCGGCAACAAAATCAGCCTCACGCTCCCGCCGCCGCGCATCACGGACAGCTATCTCGACGATAATCTCACGCAGATCATTGATCGCAAAACGGGTTTGCTCCGCAGCTTCGACAAGGACCTTGAACAAAACGCGCGACGCCAGGCGGTCGAAGACATCAACCGCGCCGCGCGTAACAGCGGCATTCTCAAGGACGCCGGCGAACGCGCCAAAAGCCAGCTAACGAATTTTTTCCATCTGCTCGGTTACGAAGAGGTGGACATTCGGGACCGATAAGGACGCAAGCGTTCCGTGCCTCAATTTGAGCCAGAGATTTCTTGAGGCTGTCCGTTTCCTGCTTTGGGTGAGACTTTAGAGGTGGCGGATTTTTATCTGTCGGGGAGAAGCGTCCGCCTTTTCACGAGGGTCAACCCGGATGGTGAATTTCTTTTTCGGGAGCGCGGATTGGGCTTCGGCATGGCGGAAACGCAATTCCAGCAAATAAAGTCCCGCCGATTTGGGCTGCGCGCTGCGAGCAACAGCGCGTCCCGGAACCGGAAGTTCCTTCACATAACGGGCGATTTTATTTGTCTTGGCCATAACCGTGACTGGTCGAATGCAAGTCACATGCCAAGAGAGAAAAATTTTGGTATCGCGCGTTCACTCTTGGGAGGGCGAGCGTACTCGCGAGCCGTAACTTTGCTTCATACGCACACGTAACATACCGGACGAAACAACATTGACTCTCCCGCGTTCGAACGTAACAGTAATGCTGAATTATTTATGAATGCCATCGCCCCTTCGCGCGTTGAAAAACCCTCCCGTCAGACCGGCCACCCGCTGCCGACCGTGGACCAGGTCATGGTTGAAGAACGCGCCGCGGCCTTCACCAAGCGCAGCATCAAAACCAGCGCCAAGCTCGCCGGTCTCAAGCTCGCCGTCTCGATGATGGACCTCACCACGCTCGAAGGCAAAGACACCCCCGGCAAGGTCGCTTATCTCTGTCGCAAGGCGCTTTTTCCGTTGGAGTCCAAATATGGTGTTCCGTCCTGCGGCGCGGTTTGCGTCTATCCGAACATGGTGAAATACGCCCGGCGTTTTCTTGGTGATGATTCGCCCGTGAACGTCGCATCCGTGGCCACCGGTTTTCCCAGCGGTCAAATGGCCTTGCGCACGCGTCTCGAAGAAGTTCGCCGCGCGGTGGCCGATGGCGCGGATGAAATTGACATGGTCATCAATCGCGGCGCATTTCTTTCCGGCGATCACGCGCTGGTCTTCGACGAAATCGCCGCGATCAAACAAGCGTGCGGCGCGGCGCATCTCAAGGTGATTCTTGAGACCGGCGAACTCGTGACTTATGACAACGTGCGCATCGCCAGCCAGCTTGCGATGGAAGCCGGCGGCGACTTCATCAAGACTTCCACCGGCAAAGTTTCACCCGCGGCGACCATTCCTGTCACGCTCGTGATGCTCGAAGCCATCCGTGATTATTTTTATGCCACGGGCATCCGCATCGGCATGAAGCCGGCGGGCGGCATTCGCAATGCCAAGCAGGCGCTCCATTACCTCGTGATGGTTCGCGAGACTCTTGGCGACGATTGGCTTACCCCCGAGCTTTTCCGTTTCGGCGCGAGCACGCTCGTGAACGACGTGCTGATGCAGGTCGTCAAAACCGTGGACGGCAATTACCAAAGCCTCGATTATTTTTCGCAACCATAAAACCATACGCATTTATGAAAGCGGCAAAACCACTCGTTGTACCGGCGGCAATGAAGGCGGCGCTCGCCCGCGATCCGCAAGCGAAAGTGATTTTCAAAAAACTTTCCCCGTCGCACCGCAATGAATACGTTCGCTGGATTTCCGAGGCAAAACAGCCCGTGACAGTTCAGCGCCGCCTCGAGAAATTTATTCCGATGTTGATCGAGAAGAACCACGCAAAAAATTATTTCAGAGCCATTTCATGAAAACCAACTCTCCTCGAAGCACAAAGACGTCCGCGCGCATCACGGCCAAACTCGTTCCCGCTGCCCGCGCTGTTATCAGCAGCCATCACAAGCCGGTCCCGCTCAACGAACGCCGCCTGAATTTCGGCAACAAATGGGATTACGCGCCCGCGCCCGAAGATTCCAAAGCCTATGCCATCGCCGCGCGTCACGAATTGTTTATTGATGGCAAATTCGTCACGCCCACGTCCGGGAAATATTTTGATTCTCTGAATCCTGCCACCGAGGAAAAACTCACCGAGATCGCCGCCGCGAATGAGCATGACGTTGACCTCGCGGTGAAATCCGCCCGCCGCGCCTACGATAAAGTTTGGAGCAAGCTGCCCGGTCGCGAGCGTGGGAAATATCTTTATCGCATCGCCCGCATCATCCAGGAAAAATCGCGCGAACTTGCCGTGCTGGAAACCATTGACGGCGGCAAGCCCATCAAAGAAAGCCGCGACGTGGATCTTCCGCTGGTCGCCGCACACTTTTTTTATCACGCGGGCTGGGCCGACAAATTGCAGTATGCTTTTCCCGGCCGCGACGTGCGCCCGCTCGGCGTCGCCGGGCAGATCATCCCGTGGAATTTCCCGTTGCTTATGGCCGCGTGGAAAATTGCGCCCGCACTTGCCTGCGGCAACACGGTCGTTCTCAAACCCGCCGAGACCACCAGCATCACCGCGCTTCGCCTCGCGCAAATATTTCAGGAAGCCGGATTGCCGGAAGGCGTGGTGAACATCGTCACCGGCGCGGGTGAAACCGGCGCGGCCATCGTGAATCATCCCGATCTCGACAAGATCGCCTTCACCGGCTCAACCGAAGTCGGCAAGCACATCGCCAAAGCGGTCGCCGGCACGAATAAAAAATTGACGCTCGAACTTGGCGGCAAGGCGGCCAATATTATTTTTGAAGACGCGCCGATAGACCAGGCCATCGAGGGCATCATCGCGGGAATTTATTTTAACCAGGGCCACGTTTGTTGCGCCGGTTCGCGGCTGCTCGTGCAGGAGGGAATTTATTCCACCATCGTCCGCAAACTTCGCGATCGCATCCAAACCATGCGCGTCGGCAATCCGCTCGATAAAAACACCGACATCGGCGCGATCAATTCCCGTCCGCAACTCGAAAAAATCCGCGAGCTGGTCCAGAGCGGCGTGGATGAAGGCGCTGAACTCGTGCAAACGCGCTGTGATTTGCCCGACCGCGGATATTGGTTTCCGCCGACCTTTCTCACCGGCGTCACCGCGTCACATCGCGTCGCGCAGGAAGAAATATTTGGTCCCGTTCTCAGTGTGATGACGTTCCGCACACCGGAAGAAGCCTTTGAACGCGCCAACAATACGCCCTACGGTTTAAGCGCCGGAGTGTGGACTGACAAGGGCAGCAAAATTTTTAAAATCGTAAACAAGCTCCGTGCCGGCGTCGTCTGGGCCAACACCTACAATAAGTTTGATCCCACAAGTCCATTCGGCGGCTACAAGGAAAGTGGTTTTGGCCGCGAAGGCGGAATGCAGGGCTTGGCGGCATATTGCCGGGTGGATTAAATAATGTGGGAGGGCGAGCGTCCACGCGAGCCCCAATTTCTTTTTAAAGTTAGCGAACCTCAAATGTCTTTGGTGATTACCACCGCAGGACATTTAATGTTCCTTGAAAGGGCCAGTCGCAGGATGTTCCACGAGCTTTTCTTTGACTGGATTTTCACGGAGGTAGTTCCATTTTTCAGCGTAGCTTTCTGCGCGACGGAGTCGTGTATCCCATTGTGATGATTGCAATTTCCAATTATTGGGATTATGAAAAGGATTATCGCATGCGTTGGGCGAATTCCCGGAAAATCTTCGTGCCTTTTGAGTAAATAATCTTTTCAATAGCTCATCCAGCGATTGAGCGGAATCTCGAGTTTGCGAGGCGCGACAAAAAAATGAATATGATCCGGCATGATTTGATAGTGGCCTACCAGCCACGCGTCAGCTTCTGACCAAGCCTCGGTCAAAAGATCATGAACGACCGCTTGAGCAATCCAGCGAGATCGTTTTTCGGAGCAGACGGTAACTAAAACAATCGTTGGTTCTCCTGGTATTAAAAAAACACCGGATGTTGGTTTATGTCTGCCAATAGAATTGTCTTCTGGACACATGAAAAATGATCGTAATCGGTTGGAAATTTATATGGGGTTCGCGAGTACGCTCGCCCTCCCAATATTTGTCACCCACCACCCAGATAAGCGCTCTTCACCTGTGAACTCTGCCGCAAAGCCGCTGATTCGTTCTGCAAAATAATCTGGCCAGTCTCCAGCACGTAACCGTAACGCGAAATTTCCAGCGCCAGATTGGCGTTCTGTTCAACCAGTAGGATCGAAATTCCCTGCTGTTTGTTGATCTCGACAATTTTTTCGAAAATGGTTTTCACCAGCAGCGGCGCGATGCCAATGGAGGGTTCATCAAGCATCAAAAATTTCGGCTTGCTCATCAGCGCGCGCCCGATGGCCAGCATCTGTTGTTCGCCGCCGGACAATGTTCCCGCCGATTGCTTTTTGCGTTCGTCCAATCGCGGGAAAATTCCGAATACATATTCCAATTCTTTTTGGATGACCTGCTTATTCCTCTGCAAATAGGCGCCCATCATTAAGTTTTCCATCACCGTCAGGTCCGCAAAAACCATCCGTCCTTCCGGCACTTGCGAGATGCCCAGCTTCACGATCTGATGCGGTGGCAAATTCGCGATGTTCCGTCCCTCATAAAGAATTTCGCCCGACGATGCTTTTAACAAACCTGAAATCGTGCGCAGCGTCGTGGATTTGCCCGCGCCATTCGCGCCGATCAACGTGACAATATCGCCTTGCTTCACTTCCAGCGAAATGCCGCGCAACGCCGTGATGGCGCCGTAATTGACCGTAAGATTTTTGACAGTAAGCATGCTATTTTTCGCTCGCTGCTTCTTCCCCTAGATACGCTTCGATAACTTTTGGATTCTTGCGGACTTCAGCGGGCGTCCCCTCCGCGATTTTGATTCCATAATCCAGAACGGCGATGCGCTGGCAGATGCCCATGACGACTTGCATGTCGTGTTCTACGAGAAGAACCGCGATATTATATTTGTCCTTCACAAACCGAATCAACTTCATCAATTCGAGTTTCTCGGTGGGATTCATTCCGCACGCCGGTTCATCGAGCAAAAGCAATTTGGGACGCGTCGCCAGGGCGCGGACGATTTCCAATCGCCTTTGATTCCCGTAAGACAAACTTTTCGCCGACTCGTCGCGAAAACTTGCTAGGTGAAAAATCTCGAGCATTTCCATCACCTGATCGGCCGCCGCTTTTTCTCCGTCGCGAAATTTCCGCCCGCGCCATAACGCGTTGCGAACGCCATGCGCGCGGTGAAGTTGCAACGCCGCTCGCACATTGTCGAACACACTCAAGCTTGCGAAGAGGCGGATATTTTGAAACGTGCGTGCCAATCCGCAAAAGGCAAGCTGATGCGGCTTGCGGCGAAGAATGGATTGCCCGTTGAAAAAAATATTTCCCGACGTCGGTTGATAAACGCCCGTGATGAGGTTGAAAACCGTCGTCTTGCCCGCGCCATTCGGCCCGATCAAACCAACGAGATCATTCGCACCGATGTGCAGATTCACCTCGGAGACGGCCGTCAATCCACCAAAACGAATCGTGCAATTCTCAACCCGCAGCAGACTGGAATTTTCGGCATCACTCATGCAGCGTCATTGCCCCACTGGTTTGCCCGCGCGCCCGAAAGTGAACAAGCCCTGGGGCCGCGCCATCATCAGGCCTATGATAAGCAGCGAATACACGATCATCCGGTAGTCGGCGAAACCGCGCAGAAATTCCGGCAGCAACGTCAATAAAATCGCGGCGCAGATCACTCCCGCCGTGCGGCCCATCCCGCCAAGGATCACCATCACGACGATGTCTATGGACTTCATGAAATCGAAGCCGGTCGGCGAAATGAATTGTTTATGGTGAGCATAAAGTCCTCCCGCGATCCCGGCAAAAAATGCGCCGACCACGAACGCCGTCACTTTGTAGCGCGTCGGATTGATTCCCATCGCGCTCGCCGCCACTTCGTCGTCATGCACAGCGATGAACCCCCGGCCGTACGTTGAATGCACGAGGCACCCCACGACAAAAACTGTCACCGCGGCCCATGACCAAACCCAGAACAGATTCGTGAAGGCGGGAATATTTTTCAACCCGCTTGCTGCGCCGACCGATTCCATGTTCTGAAAAACCACGCGGATGATTTCGCCGAAACCGAGCGTCACAATCGCCAGATAATCTCCCCGCAATCGCAGTGACGGCACGCCGACGGCAAGTCCCACCACCGCCGCCACGAGGCCGCCGAGAATCAGCGCGAACAAAAAGAAAAATGGTTGCAATGCCGGCGGCAGCGATTGTTCCACCTGCGGCGAAAATACCAGCGTGAACTTCGCCGCCGCGTAAGCGCCCACGGCCATGAAGCCCGCGTGCCCCAAACTGAATTGTCCCGTGTGCCCGTTGATCAGATTGAGACTCACCGCGAGGATGATGTTGATGCCGACATCCAGTGCGATGCCGAGATAGTAGCGATTGAACTGCGAAGAAAAATGCGAGACGACCAGCGCCGCGGCGACCGCCAGCAGCAACCATCTTTTCGCACCGTTAAACATCAGACTTTCTCCACTTGCGCTTTGCCGAGCAACCCGGCGGGTTTGAACAACAAAATCAAAATCAGGATCGCGAACGCGATGCCATCACGATAATTCGAGATGCCCGGCATTCCGCCCGCAAAAGTTTCGAGCAGTCCCAGCAACAATCCGCCCAGCGCCGCGCCCGGCAAATTTCCGATGCCACCGACCACCGCCGCCGTGAATGCGCGCAGCCCCGGTTGTACGCCCATCAACGGATCGATTCCTGGCGCGCGCATGGCGTAAAAGATTCCCGCCACCGCCGCCAGCGCCGAGCCCAGTCCAAAGGTGAAGCTGATGATGTGATTGATGTTGATGCCCATCAGCGCGGCAGCGCGTTCGTTGAAAGCAACCGCGCGCATGGCCGTGCCCGTGCGCGTGCGCTGCACGATGAACCACAATCCGGCGAGCAATAGCGCCGTCACGATCAGCACCATGATGTCCGTGCTGTCCACCGATAGCCCGGCGATCTGGATATTTTCTTGCGGCAAAAGTTGGGGGAAACGACGGGTCTCCGCGCCGAATACCGAATGATGCTGACAGGTGTATTCAATGAAAAGTGAAACACCGATGGCGGTGATGAGCACCGTGAGTTTCGGGCGGTTGCGCAAGGGACGGTACGCGAGACGTTCGATGAGCATGCCGAGCACTGCGCAAATTGCGGACGAGAGCACGATCACCACCGCGGCGCCCGAATAAGATTCCGGCGAGAAAATGTGCGCGACCGGCGAGGCGAGGAAATACGCGGCGAAGGCGCCGAGCATCAGCACGTCACTGTGCGCGAAATTGATGAAGCGCAGGACGCCATAAACCATCGTATAGCCCAGCGCGATCAGCGCGTAGATGGAACCGAGCGCAAGCCCGTTGATGAGTTGCTGGCAAAATGAACTCATGCGCGCGCACCGGACTTACGGGTTGACGGTTTCCACATAATGAAATTGCCCGCCCTTGACTTGGAGGATGACCGCGGACTTCGTCGCGTCGCGTTTTTCGTTGATGGTGGTCTTGCCCGTCACGCCATCAAAATCTTTGGTTGCGGCCAGGGCATCGCGGACTTTCGGGCCGTCGGTGGTGCCCGCGCGTTTTATCGCGTCAGCCAGCACCATCATCGAATCATAACCCAGTGCGGCCATGGCGTCCGGCAGCTTGGGCGTGCCATCGGGATTGTGAAAGCGCTTCTGATAATTCGCTACGAAATTTTTGCTGTTTTGGGTCGCCACATCCGGCGCGTAATGCGTGGAAAAATATGTGCCCTCAACCGCGTCCTGACCGATGCCCACCAGATCCGGCGATTCCCAGCCATCCCCGCCGAAGAGCGGCACATTCAACCCAAGCTGTTTCGCCTGGATGCAGATCAGGGCCACGTCGGTGTAATATCCCGGCACGAATACCGCGTCCGGATTGGCCGCCTTGATTGCCGTCAACTCCGCCTTGAAATCCTTGTCGCCGCCGTTGTAATCCAATTCCGCCACCACTTGCCCGCCCGACGCGAGAAAACCTTCCTTGAAAAATTTCGCCAGCCCCTTGCTGTAATCACTTTTCACATCCGTGAAGATGGCCACCTTCTTTGCCTTGAGCGTTTTGGAGGCGAAGTTTGCCATCACCGTTCCCTGGAATGGATCAATAAAACAGACCCGAAAAATATAATCGCCCGTCTCTGTGACTTTCGGATTGGTGGACGATGGAGAAATCATTGGTATCTTCGCTTCCTGACAAATCGGCGCAGCTTCCATCGAACGGCTCGAAGCCACTTCACCCAGGATTGCCACCACGCCATCGCGAGAGATCAGTTTGTTGACGACGGTGGCGGGTTCGCCCGCCTTGGAAAGGTCGTCTTCCGTGAGCAAATTAATCTTTTTCCCAAGCACGCCACCGGCGGCATTCAGTTCTTCAGTGGCGAGCAACGTGCCTTCGTGCGACGACACGCCGAACGTGGCTTCCTTGCCGGTCAGCGAGGCGAATTCGCCGACTTTGATGGTCTGGCCGGCATCGCCCGAACCCGAAGGTTTGCACCCGGTGAAACCCAGCGCCAAACCGAGCAATACGGCAGGCAGGAGAATGTTTTTCATATTAATCAATCGCGGACAAAATGATTTCATGCAAACGCAAACGGTTTGCTGGAGGAATAAACTAAATAATCATCCCGCGAGATTCAACCACCAAAGCATCACAGGCAAAGATAATGGAACAAAAGCCGCCGGGTGTCCGCTTCCTATGCTAGGCAAAGGTGCGCCTAAGGTATTCGATGCTCTTCGTCGCAATGACTTCGGGACCTTCTTCAAATTTGAAGACTTCCACGGACACGTAACCCTTATAGCCGACTTCCTTCAACGCCGCCGCGATCGGCTTGAAATCTACTTCGCCGAAACCGGGGCCTTTTAGATTTTTATCGTTGGCATGAAAATGGGCGAAGTGCCGTGACGATTCGCGGATAATCTGCGGAATGGGCGCCGATTCACTGCACATCGCCTTGACGTCGAGAATGATTTGGAAATGCGGGCTGGCGAATTGTTGGGCAAAACGGATGGCTTCGGCGACGGTATTGATAAAATCGGTTTCGGCAGGTGAAAGTGGTTCGAGGCAAATCGTGACCTCGCGCGAGCGGGCGCGGTGGACGGAATCGCGAAAAGTTTCCGTCGCCAACTCCCACGCTTGTTCGACCGTGACGCCGGGCAGGCGGTTGCGTTGCTTCGGTGAGCCGACCACGATCACTTTGCCGCCCAGGTCGGCGCAAAAATCCACAAGGTCGCAAAAATATTTTGACGTGCGCGAGCGGATGCTGGCGTCCGTGTGATTGAGATACATGCCCTCGGCTTGCACAAGCACCCAATGGATGCCGCAGATGGCGATGTTATTTTGCGCCGCGAGTTCGCGAATACGCCGCCGCTCCGCCGCAGAAATATTGGCCACGGATTTTGCGATGGTGAACGGGGCGATTTCAACCGCGTCGTAACCAGCCTTGGCTGCGTACGCAAATGCATCGTCGAGTTTCCAGTCCTGAAAAATCTCGTTGCAGATGGCGAATTTCACGGCCGGGTCATTTGGAAAGTCCCGTGATCGTATTTGCAGGAGTAAGTGGAAAAATAATTTGTGGCGTCGGCGTGCCCCTCATAATGATAGACGCCGCCCGCGAGAAAGCCGAGGTCGGCTTCACCGCTGAACTTCGCCGGACTTGTGCCGGGCTCGACGTTCAATGGCACCGTGTAGCCGAAGCTGAGCACCTTGTGATATTTGGCGTGAAAACGCGCGCGATAAACGCCGTCCGCTTTCTTCGTAATGACACAGCGAAGTTGGTCGGTGTGATGATTGACATCGCTGACCCAGACGCCTTGCCAGCGGCCTTCCAGATCACTAGGAGTTGGCCGGCCTGCGGCTTGTTTCCAATCGTGATTGAACGTCGTGCAACCGCCGGTGAACAAAAATGGAATGAACGAAAGCAATGCGCCAATGCGCCGGGCGATTCGGGAGAAGGGGCCGTTCATGCAAATAAAATAACCGCGCGCGGAAATTTTTCGAGAGAAGATTTGCGAATCGTTTTCACGGGGTGGCATAACGCGCGATTCCCACTTGAGATTTGATTCTGCCGCGTTATTTTCTAGCCATGCCGATCTACGAATTTCATTGCGAGAAATGTGAGCAGGACAGCGAGATTCTTGTTCGCTCCAGTAATTGGGAGGGAACGAAGTGCCCGCATTGTGGCTCCGTGAAACTAGCGAAGAAATTTTCCACTTTTGCTTCAAGCGTCAGCGGCGAGGGCGGGGCGCCATCCTGTAGCGGCGTGCCAAGTTCCTGCGCCATGTGCGGCACGGGGAAACCGCATTCGCATTAATTCATGCGAGGCGGCGCGCCGCCTTGGTTATTCAATTCCGCAAAGTTTTTTCGCGCTCACTTGCGTGAGGTCCGCCACCGCCCAGTCGGGTTGATGCGCCAAAAGTTCAGCGAGTGAAAACGGCCCTGTCGCCACCGCGAGCACTTTTGCATCAATCGCGCGGCCGCAGGCGATGTCATGCGGCGTGTCGCCGATGACCAGGATTTGATCGCCGCGCAATGCCTGGCCGAGCAGGGCCTTGCCGCGTTTGTGCGCCACCACGGCGATTTCGTTTCGATCTTCGTGATCGTCCGCAAAAGCGCCCGTCGAGAACAAATCCCACAGATCGAAATGCCGTAACTTGAGTTCCGCGCCGAGGCGGATATTTCCGGTCAGTAAACCAATCACCGGCGGCTCCGGCAGCGCCTTGAACTCGTGGATCAGTTGCGTGGCGCCGGGGCAAACCTGGCCTTGGCCTTCGATCATCCAATGCGCAAGCCAATGCGCGTAGCAATCGAAAAAACGCTCCAGATTTTTCGGCGAAATTTCGATGCCATGCTTCGTAAACAATTCGCGAATGAGTCCGGTATCGGTGCGCCCGGCGAATTTCAAACCTTCGGTTCCGTTGACGATGCCGAATTCAATTTCAAGCGCCTTGGCAAAGGCGCGAATGCCCACCGCATTAGTGTGGAGCAGGGTGCTGTCTATGTCGAACAATACCAGTCGAAGCATCTCAAAATCTAACGACGCGGATGCCCTGTGGCAATACCTAGCATCGCAGTTTCTGACCCTAAAGCTGGAAAATGAGTTATATCACAACTCAATTTTAAAATGATGATGAGCCCCACCCGATGGACAAGGATAAATTTGGTCGATTTCAATATTTTGTCCTTCGTCCGAATTTAGAACAATGCAACTACTTTGAGGAATATTAAGACTATATTGAAGACTGGAAACATATAGTCCAGAATTTGAATTCGTATAAAACAATCCTGTAGAGTGTTTGACCCCGTCAACATACAAGGTCCCCTGCCGGTCTAACGGATGTGTTAGTGCATTAATCTCTGGGCATTGGGATTTACTCATAATATTAGCAGCCATTATACGTTGTCGAAAAACAATGTCAATTCGCTTTCCCATTGGATGCCGATAGTGTGTCCCGAAACCCAAACTCAATCTGAATACGTAACGCCGTTGCGGATATTGTTTTGTGACGTGAATGAAATGTCTTTGAAATAATAGGATGCGATGAAACTTTAGGCCATTTTTTTAGCGGCGATGATTATAGATGTCGCGCGAAAAATTGGTCTCCAAAAGTAACTTGGAACGATCCTCAATGATGGCATCTAGTTTCAAATCATCCCACGAAATATCTTCATTTTTAATCGCGACTTCGCACATCGCATTTTCCCAATCGGCGCGCTCGATTTTTATCGGCGGCGGCTGAACGGAGCCTTGGATGAGCAAGCCATCGCGCGTGCGGCGTTGCGCGGCGCCGGCGATTTTTTTTTCATGCCACAGCACATCAAATTTTTCGTAGCCGACGAAGCATTGGCCGGGCGCGCATTTGAGGCAGTCGGGCGCAAGTTCGGTGATAATGTTCATCTGCCCAAACGCCGCACAAATCCATTCGTGCATACGGCGATAACTTTCGACCGCCTTGAGTTCATACCACGGATCACCGGGCGGAATGATGACGCTGTAAGTCCAATCGGCATCGTGCGGCACGAGTCCGCCACCGGTAGTGCGGCGCACGAGCGGGCGCAGCAGAGTGGCTTGCGCGACCTCGTCGTATTTTTGAAAATAACCGAACGTCGCCGCCGGTTCACTCCAACTATAAAACCTCAAAATGGGCTGGCCCATGGACGCGGCAGTTTCAAGCAACGCACCATCCACCGCCATGTTCCACGCTGCTTGGCCCGCGCCGGATTTAAGCAGCCGCCAGGAATTTGAAATCGGCGAAGTCATTATAAATTTTGCGCGCTCTCCCACGAAAGGCGCGCGACAAAATTATTGTTCGCCCCAAATCGCTTTCACGTGAGCGATGCCTCGCTTGGCGTCTTCGGGCGACATGGAAGGGCCAAACTCGAACACTTTGAGATGCTCCGGCTTGACCATCGGCTTGAGCGCGGCGAAGTCCACCGTGCCCGAACCTGGCGGACAATGATCGCGCCCGGGAAATTGGACGTCGTGAACATGAAAACCATAAAGGCGTTCGCGCTGCGATTCCAAATGGTACGCGTGATCAATGAAACCAAGGTTCTGCTTGATCTGCGCGTGGCCGGTATCGTGCCAATAAACCGCGGCGGGACTGCCCAGCACCTTGAACAAAATGTGATAGTCCGGTTCGAGCGGAAGTTCTTCGAGCGCCTCGCGATTTTCGATGCCGAGTTTCACGCCAAGTTCCTCCGCGAGCGGCAGGACGCGTTTCAACAATTCGTTCGCGCGATCAATGTAAGGCTCTTTCAACTTCTCGCGCTTCTGCATCACCTCGTCGCAAAGTTTTTGATACTTCGAACTCTCCTTTTCGCCGCGTCCCACCATCTCGATCATTTTGTCGGTGTAATCCTTCATCTCGATGCTGCCGTAGTGCATGACCACCAGCGGCGCCTTGAGCCGCGCGGCCATCTCGATGGTCTTGCGCGTGTAGCGATAGGCATTTTCGCGCTCGGCGGGTTTTTCGGCGGAGAGCCGGTAAATGTTCGGCGCGGAATGATTGACGCCGATGGGCAGCGGGCAAAAATTGTGGAGGCTGGAAATTTTTATTTCGCCGCCGTCCACGGCTTCCATGATGCCGGGCAAAAGGCTGATGCGCGTGCCGTGGCTGAGTTCGGCATGGTCGAAACCGAGATCGCGGATTTCGCGCAACATCGCGCGGCCATCGGTGTGGCGGTGAGAATTCCAGCAGCTTGAAAACGAATACATAAAAATAAAAATGCCGAATGCGGTTTTTTACTTCGACCACATTCGGCTATGAATATTCAAAGGTTATAGATCGGCGTAACGCGCCGTCAACATCGCGGAGAACCGGGCGGCTTTCATCTTGCGACGCTTGCGTTCGCTCGGCTTTTCAAAATGCCGGTGATTGCGCACGACTTTGAGCGTGCCTTCGCGGTCGATTTTTTTCTTCAACCGGCGCAGGGCCTTTTCGACTGGCTCGCCTTTTTTTAATTTAATTTCAGTCAATCAATTCACTTCCTCTCCAGAGACCTTGACACCAGTCCAATCCATGACCGCCGATGCTCTTCAGTCGAGCCGAAGAGAATATTTTGCCAGCGAAAGAGTGTCAACGGGCAAAAACAGGCGATGTGTGAAAAGATCGTCGCCATGGCCAACGAATTATTATATCTCATTTATAATAAAACAGTTACAATCCATTGTTACAACTGCGTTTTAACCCATTCTCGCGCTTCCTCGCTCGTTTTCAACTCCTCCTGAAGCTGTTTATCGCGCAACTCCGTCAATACCTCCCCCATGCGCGGCCCGGGTTGCATGCCCAGCGCTTTCAAATCTTCCCCATTCAAAAGCGGCGGAATCATCTGCGGACGATTCTCCAACTCCCGCGCCTGCTCCACCATAAAATCGTAATGATCCAACAACCGATGCGACCCCAGGCAATCCAGCTTGTGCAAATCCAGTTCCAGCGGAAACGTCTCCCGCAACAACATCCGCCGCACTGTCGCCTTGCGCATCTTCTTCACGTCCTTGAATTGCATGTGATACAAAACCGCCGTCACGATTTCGTCCGTCTGCTTCCGAGGAAATTTCAACCGCTGCAAAAGCGACTCCGCCATCTCCGCGCCGATTTTTTCGTGGCCGTAAAAATGAATGTTGCCCGTCTCCGCGTCGCGCTCGGCCGTCACCGGTTTGGCCACATCGTGCAAAAGCACCGCCCACGGCAGCGATTCCGGCGCATTCGGCGGCAACTGCGACAACATCAGCCGCACATGATTATATACCGAACCCTCGGGATGATAATTCGGCGATTGTTCGCACGCGATCATCGCGGCGATTTCCGGCAAAACTTTTTCCAGCAAACCGCTGTCGCGCAAAAGATCCAGCCCGCGCGCCGCGTATGGCGGACGAAATAATTTCAGCAACTCCTCGCGCACCCGCTCCGCGCTCACCGTCGTGATCTTCGCCGCGTTCTCGCGCAACGCCGCAAACGTCCCCGCTTCAATTTCAAAATTCAACTGCGCCGCGAACCGCACCGCGCGCAACAACCGCAAATGATCCTCCGCAAACCGGTCCTGCGCCAGGCCGATCGTCCGCAGCAACTTCACGCGCATATCTGCCTCGCCGCCGACCCAATCGTGCAATTTCTCCGCCACCGGATCGTAAAACAAACCGTTCACCGTAAAATCGCGCCGGCTCGCGTCCGCCTGCGCATCGGCAAACGTCACTTCCTCGGGATGCCGCCCGTCGTGATAATCCGACTCCGCGCGAAACGTCGCCACCTGAAATTCATGCCCGCCTTCCAGGACAATGATCACGCCAAACTTTCGCCCCACGGGAATCGTGCGCTGAAAAACTGCCTCCACCTCCGCCGGCGCTGCCGAAGTCGCGATGTCATAATCATGCGGCTCGCGCCCAAGCATCTTGTCGCGCACACAACCGCCCACCCAGTACGCGGCAAACCCCGCGTCTTGCAACCGCCGCGCAATCTCAACCGCAGTTTTGCGTAATGGCATAAACAATATTTTAAAACAACTCTCCGCGAAAACCCACCACTTTAGTAACGGTTTTCCGCCGCCTCCCAATCCCGTCTCGCCGAGACAACTGAAATTTATAGAATGGCAAGGTCGAACCGTCGCGGCGCGACCGCGCCGCTCCACCCCGTCCTCTAACCTGGCAGCGCTGCGCTGCCGCGCAGCCGTCCGCAGTCCCGCAGGGACGGCAGATCTTAGCCCAGCAATTCATTGCTGGGTTTACCTCCGCCACAAACCAAGTCCCTTCAGGGACGAAAGAAATCATAGATTCACCAAGTAACTTCCTTC
>DATAUW010000031.1 GCA_036268055.1 Verrucomicrobiia bacterium
CGGGTGCCTGGACCGTTCAACTCAATACGGGATCCGGGTTTGGTCCGACTAATGCATGGAATTCTTTGCAACAAGTTGAAACAGACCGCGATTGGAATTGCATTGAAAGCCGGTGGACATACGCCACTTCTGATGAAAGCATTAGCGAAGATTATGTTCGCTTTATTGACATCAATGGAGATGGACTTCCGGATCGGGTTCTTACCACATTTAATAGTCTTTATACGAATTTCAACGTCCAACTAAGCCAAGGCCCATTCCCTGATTTGCTTAATATGGTCAGCAATGGGATTGGTGGTTCTTTGCAAGTCAGTTATGTCGCTTCGACGACCCTGGACAATCGTGATTCGGCGCATACGCGTGGGCTTTTGCCTTTTAATACGTAGGTGGTATCGCAGACGGCGGCGGCGGATGGGTTGGGGAACGTCAGCACGAATCATTATGCGTTTTCGGGGGGGTATTATAATCCGGGAGAGAGGGAGTTCAGGGGTTTTGGCCAAGTCACGGTGACGGCTCCGACGGGGGTGAAGACGACGACTTATTTTCATCAGAGCGGCGGGCGGGACAATACGGCTTTGGGAGAATATTTGGACGCGGGCACGGAATCGAAGAAGGGCATTCCTTTTCGGACGGAGGTGGTGGGCAGTGATGGCGGCACAAACAAGATCACGTTCAACAAGGTGGTGGAGGTTTTGCTGAATACCAATGGCTGGTATTTCCCGTTTGTTTCGCAAACGACGGAAATGGATTTTGAGGGGTTGTCCAATTATCGGGCGACGGCGAAGCAGTTTGGTTATGACACGAATAATGGCAATCTCATCACGACGGCGAGTTTGGGTGAGGTGACGAATATCGTGATCACGAACCAGACGTTCACGGATATCGGGAGTGATGCGGTTTATACTTGGATCACTTATGCGACGGGTTTGGGGAATATATTGGATCGGCCTTCGGATACCAAGATCACTTCGGACAGCGGGGGGGGCATGCGGTTGCGGGAAACGCTTCAGTCTTATGATGCGTGCGGACGGATGACGAATAGCCAGTCGTGGCTGGATACGGCGGGGAGTTTTGTTTCAATTTCGTCGAGTGTTTATGATGCCTACGGGAATGCGATTCGTTCGACTGACGCGGCGGGCATCACGACCACGAATATTTACGATTCGACGTTTGAGCAGTTTCCTTTGTTGACGGTCACGGGGAGTTTTACGAATAGTGCGACTTACGATGTCCGGTCGGGGGTGGCGCTGACGTCCACGGATGCGAAGGGGCTGGTTTCTTCCAATGTGATTGATGCGTTTAATCGCACGGTGGCGACTTATATTTCGACGAATGCCTACGGGGCGGCGAGTTTGTGGAAGTCGCGGATTTTCTATTCGTCGGGCGGAGTCTCGAATGGCGTTTCGTATAATTATATCCATAAGCAGGTGAATGACGCGGTGGATCTGGTCAATGGTTATGAAACGTATTTGTTTGCGGATGGGTTGGGCCGTTCGATTGAGACGCGTTCGGAGGCGGAGACGGGGCAGTTTCGGGTGGCGAACACGCTTTATGACCGGACGGGGCGCGAATATTTTCAGACGCTGACTTATTTCAGTTCGGGGACCAATTACACGATTCCGACGGGAACGAATTTGGGCACGCTGACGGAGTACGACGCGGTTTCGCGGCCGTTCCGGGTGACGGGCTCGGTGCAGGCGGTGTTGAATTCTTCGGGGCTGTTATTGAGCACGAATGTGACGGGCGGGGATGCGGGGTCGCCGGTGGGGGCGTCCACGACGGGGCATTTTGACGGGGGCAATCCGTGGGCGGTGGTGGTGACGGATCCGTTGGGCAATGTGAAAAAATCGTATGCGGATGCTTACGGGCGGATGAGCACGATCACGGAGGTGACTTCCAACGGCAATTATAATACGCAGTTCAAGTTCGATCTGCTGGGCAATCCGACCAACCTGGTGGATCAGGCGGGCAATACGATCGTGATGGCGTACGACAGCTTGGGCCGCAAGACTTCGATGGTGGACCCGGACCTGGGCACGTGGAGTTATGTTTATGATGTATCGGGGAGGGTGACGCAGCAGACGGATGCGCGGGGGGACACGCTTAAATTTTATTATGCGGATCCACTGGGACGGCTGACTTCGAAGGAGATTTATAATTCGGCGAGCCATTTGGCGGGGACGATTACCTACACTTACGATCACAGCGATGACCCGGCGTTCACGGTGTATAAGGGGCAGCTTTACAAGGTGGCGGATTTGCAGGGGTACGAGCGCAGCAGTTACGACGTGCGGGGACGGGTAATCAAGACGGGGCGGTTCCTCAATCTCAACGCGGCGGAGTATGTGACGCAATCCACTTACGACGACGCCGACCGGTTGCAGCAACTGGAGTATCCGGGGAACGCGGCGTTGATCCAGTATTCGTACGACACGGCGGGGAATGTGAGCCAGGTGGCGAGCCTGGCGGGCACGGGGACGAATGAGGTGTTTTACACACCGCTGGGATTTAATGCGCTGGGGCAGTTGACGAGCAGCACCAATGGCAATGGGGTGTTGACGACCAATATTTATTATCCCCTTTCGCAGCGGGTGGAGAATGTCCGCGTGGTGAGCAAGGGAACGAATATCCAGAATCTTTCGTACACGTACGACGCGGTGGCCAATCTCAAGAGCATCGGGGATGGAGTTCATACGGGAATGGGATCGGCGGGGATGACGAACATTGGTTACGATCAGTTGTACCGGTTGACATCACTGAGTTCGACGGCGCAGGGGAGCAAGAGTTATGCGTATAGTCCGATTGGCAATGTGTTGACGAACCAGGATTATGGTTCGGGAGCGTATCTTTACGGCCTCAAGCCGCATGCAGTGACCAATGCGAACGGGACGACGTATGGCTACGATGCCTGTGGGAACATGACGACGCGTGGCGGGCAGACGCTGAGTTATGATGAGCAGAACCAGTTGGTGACGGTGCAAGGCACGAATGTGGCGGTGGCCTTTGGGTATGATGACAAGGGTGAGCGTTTGTGGCGCAACGGAACGAATGGTTATACGATTTGGATCGGGGGCATTTATGAGATCAATAATGGCAAGGTGCTATGCCACGTGGTGGTGGATGGCGGTCTGGTGGCGACGTTTGAATCGCAATGCACGGCGTTGATGAGCCAGGTGGTGGGGGAAAAGCGCTGGTTTGAAGTTTCCAACCGGCTAGACTCCATCATGGCGTGGCCATTTCAGGAAGGACGCGGGTTCTGGACGGTGTTCGCAGGAACCTGGCTGGGGATTATTGCGCTGTGTTTGTGGAGTGCGCGCAAAACACAGTGGACGCGTCCCTTATTGCGCCGGGCGTTGCGGCCTTCAGCCTTATGGCGGCAGGCGGTGACGGTCGGCATGATTTCTTTGGTGCTGGCTTCCAGCACGCGGGAGGTAAATGCGGCCACGTATTCACCGGTCTTTTATTATTACCACGACAATCACCTTGGCTCGACGAACATCCTGACGGACCGTGGCGGCGATGTCGTGCAGCATTACGAATATGCAGCCTATGGGCAAACCACGTACACGGACAACAGTTCGGCGTTTCCGGTTTCCAATCGTTACACCGGACAAATTGATGACGATGAGACGGGTCTTTATTATTATGGAGCGCGGTATTATGACCCGGCATTGGGGCGGTTCATCCAGCCGGATTCGGAGATTCCGGATTCCTCGGACCCGCAGTCCATCAACCCTTATACTTATGCCGGCAATAATCCGTTGCGATTTACTGATCCGACCGGGCATGACGGGGAGTCGTTCACCGATGATGATTGGGACCGGTTCAATGCGCAGTTTGAATCGAACAGTCTTTTCGGACCGCAGAATTTTGATTTTGGCGGACAGAACTTCGATCTGTTGGATTCACTGGGCTACGGCTCGGGCAATGACGCGATGGACAATCTTTTGGGCCATCAGTTCTCTGATAATTCCAACCCATTTGCACAGTCAGCCGCTTACAGCGATGAGGCGATAGCGTCTGCGGCGGGGAGTTTGGGTGGAGGTTTTAGTGAAGGCGGAGGAGGGAATTCGGTCTTATCAACCGTAACGAATATAGCGTCCGCTCTCGCGTTGGTTCCTGGACTGGGAGTTCCTGCCGCCCTCGTGGCAGGGACGGGAGAGGCGCTTCAAGGAAACTACGGCACGGCAGCTCTTCAATTTGCCGGGGCCGCGCTGGGTGTGGGAGGGTTTGCGGCGGAAGTTTTAGCTGGTAGTGTAGCAGATGCGGTAACAGTAACTAGATTTAGTCAGAAAATTGGGTCAAGTGCCGCTGCAGATACCGCAATTAGTTCGGTTGGTAATCCAACTGCAACAATAGGAGACATAAGTCAGTACCAGCGTGTCAAGCTCAGTAAAGGCACACGCGCAGAAATTTGGGAGCGATCAAAAGCGGCCGATGGTAAAGTTTATGATCCTTCAGGCGTAGAAATCAAGCCCGGTGAACCTTGGCAGGCGGGACATGCACCCGGCCATAAACTTTCCGACGCACAGCAAAGAGCCACAGAAGAGGGTTGGAATTTGGATACTTGGAAAAAATATCAAAGAGATCCTGATATTTACAGACCTGAGAAAATTAGAACAAATTTAAGCCATCAATATGAATCTGATTGGTAAACAAATGAAAATCGAATATCCTTCGGCCCAAACAGTATCAATTTGGATCGGCACATTTCCAACAGAGAATGATTTTGATCAAAGTGTTGATGAGGATGTGGCAAAACGTCTCGGTTTAAAAATCTCGCTTGAATCAATATGCGAAATATCTTTTGAGGAAAAGCCGATTGATCTCTTTAAATTGTTGGAAGGTTTTTCAGGTTGGGAAGCTTATATCAATGACGCGGTTTTTGTTGGAAGAAAGCGAGGTGTTGAAATTGGAAATGCCGCGCTTGTTTGTTATTATCTTAAATGCGAAAATGCTCCACTTGAATGGGGACGGCTTCATTTCTTGGGAAGTTTTATCGGGCATGACATTGACTAATTTTAATGTTAGAACCGTACAAGCCAACCATAGCGCGCGTGATGCCAATGAAAAATAAACGCCGGGACAGCTGGGCTTTCCCAAGCCCGCCACTAATTAGTTTCCCCTGTATGAGACGATCGCCCCGCGATTTGTGGTCTCGGCGATGAACGCAACCCAAGGAAGCAAAGGCCGCCTGCTTCAAACTGAACGGCCAAACGCCTTGCCGGCCTCGGAGCGCTGTCCCGGTTAACTCGGAAGCGCTCGGGTGGCAATACTTCTGCACCCTGACCTTCAGGGGTGAGCAGCAATGTCTCCGGTTTGGATCGCGAATGTTCGTGGCATTGTTGCAAACCCAAGCGCGGAGTTTCGGGGTGCATTTCAAAAAGATACTTTGGTGGCTCGCGCGATAAATAATTAAGTTTCAAAACTATAAATTATGGACGTATCCATTTTGTGGACAATGAACTACGCGGAATATCGTAACACCATTCTATGGGGCTTTGAACGGCGTGATTAGCGCCGTCCCGCCTTCCAAGATGGCTTCATTGTCCGCGCGGATTTGACGCTTGCAGCCTTGCAGGCGTGGTTTACTCTTATGCTGTGGGCTGGCTCACTGACCGACATTATTTTTTGCTCGCCGTGGTTTTTTACGGCTTGAGCATGGTCTATTCTGTTTTCCTTTGGCGCAAAGGCTTTCGCGAAGACAGCCGCAATAATTATTTCGTGCTCTTGCTCGCGTTCATCCTGCACACCACGGCGATGGCCAAACGCGGGTTTTCGCTGGATCGCTGCCCGGTAAACAATCTTTACGAAGCCACATTGTTCATCGCCTGGACTATTGTGGCGGCATACCTCGTTCTCGGTGTCTGGTCGCGGTTGCGGTTCATCGGCGCGTTCGCTTCACCAATTTTATTCGGGATGGGCGTATTCGCTTTGATGCCTGCTCTCGACACTCCCCATGGGCCGTCGCCGGATTTTAGCCACGGTCTCGGCAGCTTGCACGCCGCACTGATTTTGTTGTCCTTTGGTTCGTTTGGCTTGGGCTCGGTCGCGGCGTTGATGTATCTGACGCAGGAGCACGATCTCAAATTTCACAAACTGCGGGCGATCTTTTCTTTGCTTCCGCCCATTCAACGGTTGGAAAAAGTCGCGAGTGGATTCGTGACGATCGGGCTGGTGTTGTTCACGGCAGGTCTGTCGCTTTACCCGGAATTGCTGCGTGAAAAGGACGGGGTCTATTTCAAGAGCGATCCCATACTATTATGGGCGCTGTTGATCTGGGTGATTTATCTGGTGCTGCTCATCATGCGCTGGCGCGGGAAGGGCGGGCGGCGTTTTGCCTGGGGTGCGCTTGGAGTCTTCGCATTTATTTTACTGACTTTCCCCGGGTTCATGTTGCTATCCTACGTGCATAAATCGTAAATATTAATCGCACGCAATGTCCATCGTCGTCATCGGCCTGAGTCATCATTCCGCACCTGTCACGGTGCGGGAACGGTTTGCTTTTGCCGAGGCGCGCATCCCGGCGACTTTGCAATCGCTTCGCGATTCCGGCGTCGCCAGTGAGGCGGTGATTCTCTCGACCTGCAATCGCGTCGAACTTTACGCCGTCACGGCTTTGGAACCGCGCGCCGCTTTCACCGTCTTGCGAGAATTTCTCGTGAACTGCCACGAATATCGCGAACCGATCACCACCGAACTTTACACGCTCTCCGAACCACACAGCCTGGAGCATCTTTTCAAAGTGGCATCGGGTCTGGACTCGATGGTGCTCGGTGAAACGGAAATTCTCGGTCAGTTGAAAAAGGCCTACGACCTCGCGTTGCAACACAAGCATTCCGGCGGACGTTTGAACAAGGCGTTTCAACGTGCGTTCAACGTCGCCAAGCAAATCCGCACCGACACGAACATCCAGCGCGGCAGTGTATCGGTCGGTTCGGTGGCGGTGGAGCTTGCGGAAAAGATTTTCACCACACTGAACGGCCGGCAGGTCATGGTCATCGGCGCGGGCGATACCAGCGAAAAGACCGCGCGCTCGTTGCTCAGCCGCGGCGCGCACAGCATCATCGTATCGAACCGCTCGCATGAGCGCGCCGAGGAACTCGCCAAACAGTTGGATGGCCGCGCGGTGCATTTCGACGAATGGGCCGCGGAATTCCCCAACATTGACATCGTCATCAGCAGCACGTCCGCACCGCATTATGTTTTGGATCGCAAAAAACTGGAACCGCTGATGAAGCTGCGCAAAAGCCGTCCGCTGTTGCTCATTGATATCGCCGTGCCGCGCGACATCGAGCCCGAAGTGAATTTTTTGGATAATGTTTATCTCTACAATATTGACGACCTCCAGGCCATCGCCGACGACTATCTCAAGCAGCGCAAGAGCGAGATCGCACGATGTGAAGCCATCATCCGCGAAAAGGCCCGCGCGCTGCTCGGCGCGACGCGTCCACCCGAACTTCCCGGCGAAGCGACTCCCGCTCTCGGCCATAAGTAAGCGCAATCGCCATTTTCAACATGCCGGCTGAACCCGTTATTTATATTGCCACTCGCGGCAGCGCACTGGCATTGGCCCAGGCAAACAATGTTCTTGCGCAATGCCGCGCCGCATTTCCCGTTCGCGCGTTTGAACTGAAAATCATCAAGACGACCGGCGATAAATTGCAAACGGCGTCGCTCGCGAAGGAAGGCGAAAGTTTGCCAAAAGGACTTTTCACGAAAGAACTCGAAATCGCGCTGCTCGAAAACGAAGCCGACCTCGCGGTGCACAGCTTGAAGGATTTGCCCACGGAGTTGCCGGAGAAACTCACGCTCGGCGCCGTCGGCAAACGCGCGGATGTTCGCGACGTTTTGATTTATCGCGCGGCGGGCGCAAGTGTGGGACGCGGTTTCAAACTCGCGCATGCCATCAAGGATTTTCCGCCGGGCGCGGTCGTTGGCACTAGCAGCACGCGGCGTAAGGCGCAGTTGCTCGCGCATCGCGCGGATTTAAAAATCATTGACCACCGTGGCAATGTGCTGACGCGCATCGAAAAATTGGCGGCGCGCGCTGACCTCGATGCCATCGTGCTCGCAGCGGCAGGGTTGGCGCGGCTGAATTTTCAAATCGCGGCGGACGGAATTTTGAGCGGGCCGGGAGTTCCAACTGGATTGCTCGCGACGATATTGGAACCTGAGGTGATGCTTCCGTGCGTGGGGCAGGGCGCGATCGGAATCGAGATTCGCGAAAACGACGAACGCATCGCGGCGGTGTGCGAAAAACTGAATCATGTTCCGACGCAGGTTTGCGTCACCGCCGAGCGCGCTTTTCTGGCGGCGATGGGCGGCGGCTGCCAAAGTCCGGTCGCGGCGTATGGCGAATTGATCGGCGAACAGTTGCGGTTGCGTGCCGTATCTTTTCGCGATGGCCCCGTGCGCATTACCGAAGGACACGCCGCGCCGAAGGAAGCAGCGGAATTGGGACGGCGTTTGGCGAACGAACTTAAATAGCCGCTCAAAAAAATTAATGAAATTGAAAGGCATAGTTTATTTAGTCGGCGCGGGTCCCGGCGACGTGGGATTGCTCACGATGCGCGGCGCGGAATTACTCGGACGCGCGGAAGTGGTGGTTTATGACGCGCTCGTTAATCCAAGTTTGTTGCGGCTCGCGCCCAAGACCGCGGAAATTATCTATGGCGGCAAACGCGCGAAGGATCATGCCATTCCGCAGGACAAGTTAAACGAGTTGCTCGTGGCGAAAGCCCGCGAAGGCAAAATCGTGGTGCGGCTCAAGGGCGGCGATCCGTATGTTTTTGGCCGGGGCGGCGAAGAGGCGCAGGAATTGGCGGCGGCGAAAATTGATTTCGAAGTGGTCCCGGGAATTTCTTCAATCGTGGCCGCGCCGAACTACGCGGGCATTCCCATCACGCATCGCGATTATTGTTCGAGCTTCACCGTCATCACCGGCCACGAGGATCCGACCAAGGACGAAGTCAATATTGACTGGGCGCAGATCGCAAAAATTCCGGGGACAAAAATCGTGTTGATGGGCGTCAGCCGCATCCGCGAGATCGCATCGAAGCTGGTTGAGAACGGCATGGATGCGAAGACGCCCGTCGCGATGGTGCGCTGGGGCACAACCGGCCGGCAGAGTTCCATCGAAGGCACGCTGGCGACGATTGCCGACGTTGTGGAAAAAAATAATTTCACGGCGCCAGCGGTGACGGTGATCGGCGGCGTGGTGAACTTGCGCAAGGCGCTGAACTGGCACGAGCGGCGTCCGCTGTTTGGGCAACGCATCGTGGTCACGCGCACGCGCGAACAGGCGAGTGAATTGACGCGGCGATTGACGGAACTCAGCGCGGACGTGCTGGAGATTCCCACGATTAAAATTGTCCCGACTGACCGCAAGGCCGACCTGGCGGATGCGTTGTTGGAATTGAATTCCTACGATTGGATTGTGTTCACGAGTCCCAACGGCGTCGCGATGTTCTTCGAGAATTTTTTCAAGGCGTTTGAAGATCTGCGCGACATCGGCGGTGTGCGCATCGCGGCGGTGGGACCAGCGACGGCGGCGAAGCTGAAGGAACTTCACCTCAAGGTGGACGTGATGCCGCAGGAATACGTCACAGCGAAAATCGTCAAGGCGCTCAAGGCCTTCGAGAGCGTGGAAAATTTAAAAATCCTGCTCATGCGCGCCGAAGTGGCGAGCCCGGACTTGCCGAAGGAATTGGAAGCCGAACGCGCGATTGTGGATGACATTGCTTGCTATAAAACCGTGCCCGAAACGGGAGACGTGACCGGCGCGGCGGCGCGGTTGCTCGAAGAAGGCGCGGACTGGATCACGTTCACAAGCAGTTCGACTGTGGAAAATTTTCACGCGCGTTTCGACCTGCCCGCGTTGTTGAAAAAATTTCCGCAGATCAAGACCGTGTCCATCGGGCCGGAAACTTCCAAGGCCATCGCCGCGCTGGGCTTGAAACCGGACGTGGAAGCGAAGGCTCACACGATCGAAGGCATCGTGACCGCGCTGGTAGGCGCCGCCCGGCATTAATGCAGAAAATGGTCGAGCAAAACTTCGGTTTCGATGGCTTGGATTTTTCGTAGCAACAAGACTTGGGGATCGTCGGATGGTTTTTCTTCCACGCTGGCGCACAGTTGAATAAATGCAAGCGGTTCCCATTCGCCATGCGCAAGCAACTTCGCTGACCACGCAGGATTGCTTTCCATGTCGAGCAACTTTTTCGCGCGCGCGGCAATTTCGGGAAAACATTCGTGCCCGCCCACGCGGCGAAACCAATATCCCGCGTTGCTGTAATCCGGTTCGCGGCGGTGGACGATGCCGTGGATAAAACTTCCGTCCGCATTTTCAATCGCTTGCGCGACATGATGCGCGGCGTCGAGCTGGTCATGCCAAAGCAGCAGGAGCGCGCGGATGAGTTCCTGTGCTGGCGTGGAAATGTTCGAGTGCTTGAACACATCCGCTAATTTTTTCGTCAATGTATCATGGTCAAGAGCGTCCGGGCGCGGTTTGGGGCCAAGTTCCGGGATGCTGGAACCAAGAAGATTTTTAAGATTGAGAGCGGCAATGTTTTGCGGCATGAGAATAAATAATCGCGTCCGGGCGCAGGTTTCAAATGATTTCATCGGTGTAATGGTGCAAGCGGTTTTGCGGCGGCGCGAAGACGAAAGCGGCTATGTTGTTTCTGGACAAGGGCGTGGGCGTGGTTTATGTGATGCTTGCGCGGAGTGGCAGGGTCGGTAAAGCTCTGCGCGGATTGACGATGTCGAACAAATTGCGATTAGCAGTATTGAACATGTTTCCGGCGCAAGTGGCGCGGAAAGGCTGGCTTGCGCTGGCCCTTTTTATTTTTGCCTCGTTCGGTGTGGCGGGCGCAAAGGGCGCGGGCTTTACCGCGACCGTGGATCGCGACGCGATTTCGATGGGCGAGAGTTTTACGCTGACGCTCAAGTTTGACGGCGGCGAACCCGCTGCATCGCCCCCTTTACCCCGCATTCCCAACCTGACTTTCAGCGAGCCTGGACGGCAAGTGCAGCAATCCTATTCCTTCGCCAACGGAGCCGCGCAAAGCTCGGTAAGCGTTACCTATTCCTACGATTTGACTCCGGGCAAGCCGGGAATTTACGTCATTCCCGCGCTCACGGTGAATCTTGGCGGACAAAGTTTTACGAGCCAGCCGATCCGCCTGCGCGTTGCCGAGGCGGGCAAAGGCCAGGCCAGCGTGGGCGGCGCGTTTCTGCGATTGCTCGTGCCGAAAAATGAAGTGTATCTCGGCGAAGTGCTGCCGGTGGATATTCAGCTTTTTTATCGCGCCATCCAAGGTGCGGAAATGCCGCAGGTCAAAGAGGAAGGATTCACGCTCGGCAAAATGTTGCAACCGACGCAAGCCTCCACCGCCGTCAATGGCCAACCGTATTCTGTGGCGACGATGAAGACCTTCGTCGTGCCCGCAAAAGTCGGCAAGCTCGACCTCGGCCCGGCGACGATGCAGGTGAACGTGCCGAAACCGAATTCGCGCCAAACTATATTCGGCCAATTTTATGACTGGCAATCCGTGACGCTTGAGAGCGATCCACATTCTTTACAGGTGCTGCCATTGCCCAGCGCCAATGTCCCCGCCGGTTTTAGTGGCGCGGTGGGAAATTATTCCGTCACCATCACTGCCAGCCCAACAAATGTGGCAATGGGCGATCCAATTACTATTAAGGTGCAAATCTCCGGCCGCGGTGCGCTCGAAAGCATTACGCTGCCCGCGCAAACCGGCTGGGAACAATTCAAGTTGTATCCGCCGACGAGCGATTTTCAACCGGCGGCGAACGATCCGCTGGGAATTTCCGGCACGCGGACTTTCGCGATCACCGCCGTGCCGCAAACCATGGACGCGAAGGAAATACCACCCTACGTTTTCAGTTATTTCGACCCGGATCAAAAAAGTTATCGCACCGCAACTCAACCGGCGATTCCGCTGATCGTGCGTCCGAGCGCGGCGTCGTTGCCGGCGCCCACGGCGTCGAATCCGAACAACGCACCCGACAACTCGACACCGGCACAGGACGTTTCATTGATCAAATCGCATTTGGGAACGGTCGCGCCAATCAGTGCACCGCTGGTGGAACAGCCGTGGTTTCTCGCGGCCCAGGCTGTGCCGGTGTTCGCGTGGCTGGCATTTTTGATGCGACGCAAACAAGTCGAACACCTGGCGAACAATCCGAAGCTGCGCCGCGAACGCGAGGTCGAACAAAGCGTGCGGCTGGGATTGCTGGAATTGCGCCGGGCGGCGAATGCGAATGACACGGAGAAATTTTTCGCGGCGGTCATTCGCCTGTTGCAGGAACGCTTGGGCGAGCGGCTGGACTTGCCCGCGACGGCGATCACTGAAGCCGTCCTCGATGAAAAATTGCGTCCACTGAAAACTCCCGACGCGCAAATGGCGGTGTTGCGCGAATTATTTCAGTTGTGCAACCAGGCGCGGTACGGGCGGCAAAGCACCAACGCGGAATTGGTTTCGCTGATTCCAAAAGTGGAGGCGGCCATGAATGATTTGAAAAAAATAAAAGCATGAATCGGTTGAGCGGCCATATTTTTAAATCGAGGGAACGCTTCATCCGGCAGATCGTTTTGCTTTTTATGTTTGCGTGTGCGCTGGTGATAAGCACGCAGGCGCGCGCGGAAGATTTGACTTCGGGTTTCGAGGCGGCGAACAAACTTTACGAGGAAGGAAAATATTCCGACGCGGCGGCGGCGTACGACAAACTACTCGCCGGGGGAAAGGCGTCGGAGGCGATTTATTTCAATCGCGGCAACGCATGGTTCAAGGCGGGGCAGGTGGGGCGCGCGATTGCGTCGTATCGGGAGGCTTTATGGCTGGCGCCGCGGGATTCGGCGTTGCGCGAGAATTTACAACTGGCGCGAACGCGCGCGCGCGGCGGCTCGATGTATCGTGCCGAGCGATGGAAAGTTTTGCTGGGCAAATTGAGTTTAAACGAGTGGACAGTGATAACGTCCGTGGCGTTGTGGGCATTTTTTATCCTGCTTGCGGTGGCGCAATTCCGGCCCGGCCTAAAACTTCAGTTGCGCAATTATGTTTTTATCACGGGAGCGGGCGTCGTTTTGTTCGGCCTTTGTTTTGCGATAAGTTTCTATTCGGATTATAACACGCCGACGGCGATCGTGACCGCGGGTGAAGTCGAAGTCCGCAACGGGCCGCTCGATGAATCAGTGAGTATTTTCAAGGTGCGCGACGGCGCGGAGTTGGAAGTGGCGGACCAAAAAGATGGATGGCTGCAAGTCGTGGACCCGGCGCAACGGATTGGATGGCTGCCGCAAAATAAAGTGATCGTGCTGGAGGCCGGTAAAGTTTGGAAGCCGGGCGCGTAATGACGCAATTTGTTAAGGCATTGTAAAAGATGGCGCCGGACGGTTAAGGAAATGTAAAATCGTTCGCGTAACCTCAAATTGTGGATATGGGTTGTTCATGCAATCCAAATACGTCCGCAAAATCGCCGCGCTTGCCGCGGTGTTTGCATTCAAAAGTTCCCTGGCATCCGCTCAGATTCCGGCAAACGCATCCCTGAGCATCGTAACGGCAGTCAGCAGCAACAGCATCACCATCAATGATCCCAGCAACCGCGTGTGGATCATGATGACTTCGACAAACCTGGCAGCTTGGAATGAACAAGGCGCGTGGAAAGTTTTTAACGGGACTTTTCACCAGAGTTTCACCAATGGTTCGGGCAGCATATTTTATCGCGCCACATACGACCCGGCTCAGCAAACCGTATTGGATACGGCTTTGCTGCTTCCATCCGCACTTTTCGATTACATCCCTGTTTTGCCGCAGGATTTTTTAGTGCCGCCGATTTCAGTGCAGGACAATACGCCAGCCACGAACGCCATTACGGATGCCGGCGCGCAATTAGGGCGGGTTTTATTTTATGATAAACGATTGTCCACGAACCAAACCATTTCGTGTTCGTCATGCCATCAGGCCGCGCATGGCTTTGCCGATCCGCGCACGGTCAGTGTCGGTTTTGACGGAAGCCTCGGCACGCGCAATGCCATGGGATTGAATAACGCGCGTTATTACCAACGTGGGCATTTCTTTTGGGACGAACGCGCGGCCACTTTGGAGGACCAGGTTTTGCAGCCAATCCAGAATCCAATCGAGATGGGGATGACGCTGCCGACCCTCGTTTCTCGCCTGGCGGGCGAGCCGTTTTATACAAACTTATTCACGCAGGTTTTTGGAACTCCCGCTGTCACGACCAATCGCATTTCTGTGGCGCTGGCGCAGTTCGTTCGGTCCATCGTTACCACGAATTCGCGCTATGACCAGGGCGTAAGCATCGGATTTACCAACCTGACGACGCAGGAAAATCTGGGGCGGCAGATCTTTTTTGGGCAGGTCGGCAAGGCGACTTGCAGTTTGTGTCACACCACCGATATCGAAGTGGCCGCGAATATATTTAATAATGGGTTGGAATTTCCTTACGTGGACAAAGGCGTGGGTGGCATTACGGCGCGCGCGCAGGACATGGGGTTGTTCAAGGTGCCGTCGCTGCGGAACATAGAATTGACCGCGCCGTACATGCACGACGGGCGGTTCACTAATTTGGACCAGGTGGTTGAATTTTATAATTCTGAAATTGTGAGCAATGCAAATCTTTCGCCACCGTTGCGCGGGCCGGGCGGCACGCCGTTGCGACTAAATCTAACCACCGCGCAAAAATCGGCATTGGTCGCCTTTCTGAAGACGTTGACCGATACGACCGCGACCATGGATGCGAGATTTTCCGATCCGTTTAATTATGGAAATTGAACCGGCGATTGAAATGTGGAGTCTCGGAGAAGGCCTGGAAGCGGCCAGGAAAAATTTCTTGTATTTAGCCATGAGGGAAAACCTTGTCTGAAGGAGGTGATTGATGTTTATTAGGCTTCAATCATGCCTAAAAATCTGAGCCGTAAAATCGGATCGCGTGCGATTTTATTTTTGATGAGCGGGTTGTTCAGTCTGGCGATGGGTTGCGCAACGGATAAAAATTGCTGCGGCGTGGACGCGAAGCGGGGTGGGGTGAAGATCACTGAGGGCAGCAACACCGTGCGCGTGGAAATCAATGGGGAGTTGTTCACCGAATATTATTACCAGGATGTTCCGCGTCCCTATTTTTATCCCGTAATTGGGCCGGAAGGTTTGCCGATGACGCGGAATTGGCCGATGGCGAGTCCGCCGGGCGAGGAACACGATCATCCGCATCATCGGTCGTGGTGGTTCGCGCACGGAGCGGTGAATGGCGTGGATTTTTGGAGCGAGGCGGCGGGTTTCGGAAAGATTGTTCACGATCGTTTTACCGAAATAAAATCCGGCGCAAAAGAAGGCGTCATCAAATCCAGGGATAAATGGGTGGCGCCGAATGGAACCGTGGTTTGCACGGATGACCGGACTCTTCGTGTCTATAATATTCCCAACGCGCGCTTGTTCGATTTTGAAGTGACGATCCATGCCTCAAACGGCAAGGTCACTTTCAACGACACCAAGGAAGGCAGCATGGCGATGCGCCTGGCGGAAACGATGAAGCTCAAATCGCCGGGGCAGGGGCACATCGTGAACAGTGAAGGCGTACGCGACAATAATACCTGGGGCAAGCGTGCCGACTGGGTGGATTACTACGGCCCGGTGAATGGAAAAATCGTGGGTGTGGCGATGTTCGATAACCCAAATAATCCGCGGCACCCAACGACGTGGCATGTGCGTGATTACGGTTTGTTCGCGGCCAATCCGTTTGGGTTGCATGAGTTCGAGAAAAAGCCGGCGGGCGCGGGTGATTTGACCATACCCGCGGGCGAGAGCGTGACGTTCAAGTATCGGTTTTACATACATAAGGGTGACGATCAACAGGGCAAGGTGGCCGAAATGTATCGCAAGTACGCCAAGGCAAGTGAGAAAAAATAATTTCCACAATCCAACTTTTTTTATGCGCAAACAAAAATTCAATCGCCGGCAGTTTCTGAAAAAATCTGCGTTGACAGCGGCATCGCTAAGCGTGTGGTCAACCTTGAAGGCGCAGCCCAATGCGCCGGCGAATATCAACGCGCGCGTGATCGGCGCGAATGACGATATTCGCGTGGCCGTGATCGGATTTAATTCGCGCGGGCAGGATCATCTCAAAGGCATGCAGGAAGTGAAGGGTGTCCGCATCGTGGCCTTGTGCGACGTGGATAGCAATGTCCTCGGCCGCGAAGTTAAAAAGTTTGAGGATAAGAAGCAGCCGGTCACGGGTTATCAGGACATCCGCCGTTTGTTGGAGAACAAGGACATTGATGCCGTCACGATTGCCACGCCGAATCATTGGCATTCGCTCGCGGCGATTTGGGGAATTCAGGCGGGCAAGGATGTGTACGTCGAGAAGCCGGTGTCGCACAATGTTTGGGAAGGCCGCCAGCTCGTGACGGCGGCGCGCAAATATGAACGCATCGTGCAAACCGGAACGCAATGCCGTTCCAGCCCCGGACTCGCCGAAGCCGTGGCGTGGGTGCAGGCCGGTAATCTCGGAAAAATTAAAGTGGCGCGTGGACTTTGTTATAAGCGGCGCGCGAGCATCGGCAAGACGACTGGCCCACAACCCGTACCTGAGTCGGTGAATTATAATTTATGGACGGGGCCGGCGCCGATGGAGCCGCTGCGCCGCGCGAAGCTGCATTACGACTGGCACTGGGTTTGGCCGACCGGCAACGGCGATTTGGGCAACCAGGGCATCCATCAAATGGACATCGCGCGGTGGTTTTTGGGAGAAGCGGAATTATCGCCGCGAGTGTTGAGCGTTGGTGGCCGCGTCGGTTATGTGGACGATGGCAATACGCCAAACACTCTCGTGGTGTTTCACGATTATCCGACCGCGCCGCTGATTTTTGAAGTGCGCGGTTTGCCGCAGAAGAGCGGGGCGAAGGCGATGGATAATTATCGCGGCGCGGATGTGGGTGTGGTGGTGGATTGCGAACACGGTTACATCGTGAATCCCTCCTACACGCGCGTGAATGTTTTTGACAAGGACGGCAAGCAGATCAAAACCTTCGACGGCAAGGCGAGCCATTACGAAAATTTCATCGCGGCGGTGCGCAGCCGGAAAAGTTCAGACCTGCACGCGGATATTTTGCAGGGGCACATCTCGAGCGCGCTCTGTCACACGGGAAATATTTCGTATCGCCTGGGCAAAGTGACTTCGCCCGATGAATTGCGCTCAACCATGCGCGCCAACGCGGACCTCGCGGATTCCTTGAACCGGATGCAGGAACATCTCGGCGCGAATGCGGTGAACCTGACCGAGACTCCGCTGATGCTCGGCACAGCATTGACGATGAATCCCCCAAGCGAGCGTTTCACTTCCAACGCAGATGCGAATGCGCTGCTGGCGGCGAGTTATCGCGAGCCCTTTGTGGTTCCGGAAAAAGTCTGACGACGAACTGGTCGCGATCGCAAAAACGCGCGATTTATTTTGTGTCGGAATCGGAATCGGGCTTGGACTTGTTGGCGTCAACAGTTCCTTCATCTTTGCCGAAATAGGTGAAGACGCGCCACATGAGGAGGCCGAGCAGCGATAGAACAATCACGTCCATGCCAAGGCCTTTAGCGACATCGGGAAATTGATCGGTAGGTAAAAACCGCAACGGCGAAAGGAACGCGCCGATGCCGACGAGCAGCAGGACAAAAGACGCCACGCGCAGCAACGGCGAGGCTTTGCCATCCCAATTCATCGCCACAATTTTCCAATAAGCCACGCCAATAGCTGCGCCGATGGCGAACGCGAGAATCGTCCAGGCGGAAATGTGAAAAACAAAACCATTGGCATCGCGGCTCACCGCTTGGTTGGACGCGAACACGGTTCCGAGAGCGACGGCGGTGGCAGCGGAAGCGATCCAGACAATGTCCCGGTCGTTTTTTGCAGTGGTGGTCTCAGTTGTCATAGGTGACTTCGGGTTAATGGTTCACGGCTAACAAATTCGCAAAGAAAGATAGCACGTTGGTCAAATTATTCCATAAGATATTTTAATCTATTGCAAAGTTAGATGAGGATAATTTATGATGTTGATGCGTTGGGAAAGGCGCTGCCTGGCGGAGAAAGTACATAATTATCAGATTGATCAAAATGCGCTGGTCACGCAACCGCCCTCGACGCGCAAGGCGGAGCCATTGATTGCCGCAGCGGCCGGACTGCAAACAAACACAACCGCGGAAGCGATTTCGTCCGGTTGAATGAAACGCTTGATCAACGAACTTGGCCGGGCGCTTTCAAAGAAATCTTTTTCAACTTGCGCAGGCGCGACGCCGCGATCGCGCGCGAGTTGCGCTACGAATGTCCCGACGCCTTCGGAAGCCGTCGGCCCGGCGAGAATGGAATTCACCGTCACAGCGGTGGCGCGAGTCATCTCGGCGAGTCCGCGGGCGACGGCCACTTGCGCGGTCTTGGTCATGCCGTAATGGATCATCTCGGCGGGGATATTGAGCGAGCTTTCGCTGGCGATGAAAACAATGCGGCCCCAGTTGCGCGATTTCATTTCGGGAAAATAAGCGCGGCTGAGTCGCACGCCGGACATGACGTTGACCTCAAAAAATCGCAGCCAATCGGCATCGGGAATTTGGTCGAACGGCTTGGCCTCGAAAATACCGAGATTGTTGATGAGAATATCCACGCGCGGAAGTTGGCGAACGAGGGCTTCGCAACCGGCGGCATTGCCAAGGTCACCGGCCACGCCGCGAAGTTTGGCTTGAGGAACCGCGCTTTTAATGCGGGCGATGGCCTCATCCACGCGGACTTGTGTGCGGCCGTTGATGACGACTTCCGCGCCTTCACGGGCCAGTCCAAGTGCAATGGCGTAACCGATTCCGGCAGTGGAACCAGTGACGAGGGCAAGTTTATTTTCAAGTTTGAGATTCATGATCGGTTTAAATTTACATTCGCGGTTTAGAGAAAAATCAACACACCCGTGCTGCCAAAGAATAGTCTGGGTTTTAACTCTGGGCAAACGAGAATCAAAAGCCACGCTCCTCTCATTCCAATTTTAAATCACAACGACAATAAAAGCCGTTTGATCTCTTTTACTCTCGCCTTGGCATCCTTCTTCGTGAGCCGGGGAAATTTTCCGCCGACCATGATGAAGTCGCCGTTGCGGGTGAGCATCAATTTGTCGTCTTTCACTTCAATCACCGTCACGCCGCGTTCGCTCGCCAGAATTTTTATTTCGCCCACGAGCAGCAATAATTCCACCGCCGCCGGTAATTGCCCGAATCGGTCCCGCAACTCGCGCTCTAGTTGATCCAGCGCCGATTTTTCATTCGCCTGCGCCAGCTTGCGATAAAATTCAATCCGCTGTTTCGCCTCTGAAATATAATTGAGCGGAATGAATGCCGAGGTGCGCGCGACCGGTTCTTTTTCCGGCAACGGTTTTGCGTCGTGGACCACATGGGTCATCACTTCGCGCGGAATATTGATTTCAAAATCCGGCGCGGCGTCCCTGATTTTCGTTTTTGGTTTTTCAACCGTTGTTTCCTCGCCCGGATTCAAAGCAATGAAATCGAATCGCACCTGGACTTCCACGCGCGGTTTCACGGTTTCACCCTTGAGCGCGGCGACGCTCTGTTTCAACAACTGGCAATAGAGATCGAACCCCACCGCGGTAATCTGCCCGCTTTGTTCCGGCCCCAGCATATTTCCCGCTCCGCGAATTTCGAGATCGCGCATGGCGATTTTGAAACCACTGCCGAGCGTCGAATATTGTTTCAACGCCGTGATGCGTTTGCGCGCGTCAGCCAGCAATCCGGCATGACGCGGCAAAAGCAGATACGCGTACGCCTGGTGTTTATAACGACCTACGCGGCCACGCAACTGGTAAAGGTCGCTCAAACCAAAGCGGTCGGCGCGATCAATGAGAATCGTATTCGCATTCGGAATATCCAGGCCACTTTCGATGATCGTGGTGGACAACAGCACATCCGCCTCGCCATTGATGAATTTGGTCATCACTTCTTCGAGGTCGTCCGCGTGCATCTGGCCGTGCCCGACAATGATCCGCGCGCGCGGAACCAACGCCCGCAATTTTTGCGCGGTGGCTTCAATGGTCCCGACGCGATTGTGCAAAAAGAAAACCTGCCCGCCACGATTCAACTCGCGCTGGATGGCATCGCGCACCAGCCGTTCGTCGTATTGCGCAACGATGGTCTCCACCGGCAGGCGGTCCTGCGGCGGCGTCTCAATCGTGCTCATGTCGCGCGCACCGGTGAGCGCGAGATAAAGCGTGCGCGGAATCGGCGTGGCGCTCAGCGTGAGCACGTCCACGAGGCGACGAATCTGTTTGAATTTTTCCTTGTGCAAAACGCCGAAGCGTTGCTCCTCGTCAATGACCACAAGTCCCAGATCCTTGAACGCGATGTCCGCCTGCAAAAGCCGGTGCGTCCCGATCACTATGTCCACCGCGCCCGCCGGTAAATCCTGCACCACGCGTTTGCGTTCGCGCGGCGTGCGAAAACGCGACAGCAATTCCACGCGCACCGGATAATCCGCCATGCGTTCTCGAAACGTGTTGAAATGTTGCTGCGCGAGAACTGTCGTCGGCACCAGCACGGCGACTTGCCGTCCGTCCATGACGGCCTTGAATGCCGCGCGAATGGCCACTTCGGTTTTTCCAAAACCGACATCGCCGCAAATCAAACGGTCCATCGGCTTGGGACGTTCCATGTCCAGCTTGGTTTCATTGATGGCGCGCAGTTGATCGCGGGTTTCCTCGTAGAGAAATGCGCCCTCGAATTCGCGCTGCCACGGCGTGTCTTCTTTGAAGGAGTGACCCTCCTGTGATTCGCGCGCCGCCTGAATGGCCAGCAGTTCACTTGCGACATCCCGCACCGCACGCTCGGCTTGCGCTTTGGCCTTCGCCCAACGAGTGCCGCCGAGAGTGTTGAGTTGCGGCCGCGCTTTGCCCGCGCCTACATATTTGCTGACGAGATGGGCCTCGGTCACCGGCACATAAAGTTTCGGCGCGGCTTGCGTCGGATCGGCCGGAGCATATTCGATCACCAGACATTCCTGCCCCGTGTCCGAAGAAATAAGCGTGTCGGCATTTCGCCTGCCGGTCATCGGCAAAACCTTTAATCCGACAAAACGCCCGATGCCATGTTGCAAATGAACCACGTAATCGCCGTCCTCGAATTCCGTGAAATCAATATCCAACGCTGAACGCGTGGCCTGCGCATGCGGTGATTTTAAGCGACGCGGTCGCTGCACTTTGTAACGCCCAAAAATTTCGGCATCGGTTACGACCACCCATTTCGCTTCGTCAAAAATAAATCCTCGGCTGAGCGCGCCCGTCAGCATGAACAACCGCGCTTCGGCGTCGAAACCGTAATCTTTCCAGATTTCCAAAAAACGCTGGCGCTCACCGTCGTTGTTACACGCCACATGCACCGCGTAGCCCTGCCTCGACCAGCGATGGAGTTGCGCAAAAAATTCACGGCGTTGCGCCTCGGCAATCTGTGGCTCTGGCGCTTGCGGGCCAAGCGGGCGAAAAGCTTCCAGCGAAGAAAAGTTTAGCATCACGCTCTCGTCAGAAGTTTCCACCACTTCTTCTTCGCTCGAAAAAGCCGAGTCATTCAAGATTTCGACCACTCGTAAAATCGTCAGGCCTTTTGCGGAAATTTCATTCTGAAAATCTTCCCACGACCAAAAGAATGGATCGCCGGCCGGAACTTGTTGCTCGTATTCATCCGCGTGAGCCGTGACACGTTCCGGTTCGCAAATGAGAAAAATTGCATCCGCTGGCAGGTAATCCAAAAGCGTCGCGAGTTCAGACGGATTGCCGTTCATTTCAGTTCCCCTGGCGCGTTTGAGAATTCCTAATTCACCGCCGGGCGGCAGCGTGACGGCGGTGATGGCATCGCGAGAGACTTGCGTGATGGGATCGAAGTGGCGCAGCGATTCCAATTCGTCGCCGAAAAATTCCAGCCGCACCGGCCACGCGCTTGTCAGCGAAAAAACATCAAGGATGCCGCCGCGCAAGGCGATCTCGCCTTTCTGCGTCACCTGCGCTTCGGGTTCATAGCCTTGCTCTTCGAGCCATTCGATGAGATCAAGCGGTTCAATGCGGTCGCCGCGATTGAGTGTCCGTGTGCGTTCTTTGATTGCCCGAGCCGTGAAAGTCCGCTGCAAAAGCGCAACGACATTGGCGATGACCAGCGGTGCGGGCTGATTTTTGTTCGAAGCGTAATCGGAGAGCGCAACCAAGGTTTCCAAACGCTCGCTGATGACATCCGCATGCGGCAGGCGCGCTTCGTGAGGAAGAATTTCCCAGGCAGGATAAAAAAATTGGCGCACCGCTCCGGATTTTGGCGGCAGGTTATTTCGCCCGGCAAATTGCGCCGCCCAGGTTTCCAAATCCTGTTGAAAGCTTTCCTGCGCCTTGAGGCCGTCCGTGACCACCACAATCGGACGCTGCGGAAAAAGCTCGCGCAACAATGCCGCAAGAAAAGGCTGCGCCGCTGGGCTCACGCCGGCGCAAGACAATGCGCCGCCATGCTCCAATCGCCGGGCCACGGCCTGCACAGCGGGAGAATTCAAAACCGTAGCGACGAGATCATCCGCTGCCGGCGCTGACAAATGTTGCGTCAGACAAAATAAAACTCGCAGCCATCGGCCTTTGCGTCAAGGGGGCAGGTGAATCAGCCACGCATGGAACACGGATAAAACACGGATTAGAAAAGATGGGCTGGAAATTCCACAACAATTAGAAAGAAACTCTCTCCGATTTATTTTTTATTCAATCCGTGTTTTATCCGTGTTCCATCCGTGGCTAAAAAAATCAAAATTTGTTTTTCACTTGGAGTAATTTTTGTTTCGTGGTTTGCTGCGACTCAGCGCTGGTCATTTTAAAAATTTATGTTTTCAGGCATTCGTTCGGTTCATTTTATTGGCATCGGCGGCACCGCCATGGCGTCCGCCGCCGCCGCCATGAAACAGAAGGGCTTTCAGGTCACGGGCTCCGACCAAAATATTTATCCGCCCATGTCCACATTCCTGGCGGACCAGAAAATCGAGTTTATGTCCGGTTACGCGGAGCCGAATCTCGCGCACAAACCCGACCTTGTCGTTGTCGGCAACGCCATTTCGCGCGGCAATCCCGAGGCGGAACTTGTGCTGGAAAAAAAGTTGCGCTATTGTTCGCTGCCGGAATTGCTCAAGGAATTTTTCATTCGCGGCAAACGCTCCATCGTCGTGTCCGGCACACATGGGAAAACCACCACGACCTCGCTGCTCACCTGGGTTTTCGAGCACAATGGCCTGAACCCAAGTTATCTCATCGGCGGTATCCCCAATAATTTCAGCCAGGGCGCGCGCTTCACGGATAGCGAATGGTTCATCATCGAGGGTGACGAATATGACACCGCGTTCTTTGACAAGCGCAGCAAGTTTGTTCATTACCTGCCCGAGGTTGCGATCATCAATAATCTTGAATTCGACCATGCGGATATTTTTGAAAACGTCGGCACGATCCAGACTGCCTTCAAGCGGTTCATCAATTTAATCCCGCGCAACGGCCAGTTGCTCGGCAATGGCGACGACCCGAATCTTGCGCCGCTGCTCAACGTGACGCATTGCCCGGTCAAGCGCTTTGGCTTTGGTCCCGACAATGCCTGGCGCGCGGAAAAAATTACTCTCGCACCGACCGTCACTGAATTTGAAATGCCCAGTTTTAAATTTCGCATCAACCTGCTCGGCGAACTCAATGTGCGAAACGCACTGGGCGTCGTTGCGGCGGCGCGTCATTGCGGCTTGAAAAATCATCAAATCCAGGAAGCATTCGATACCTTTAAAGGTGTGAAACGCCGCATGGAAGTTCGCGGCGTGAGCGGCGGAGTGACGGTTGTGGACGATTTCGGCCATCATCCGACGGCGATTCGCGAGACGTTGCGCGCGTTGCGGGTGAAGTTCGAGGGGCATCGCATTTGGGCGATTTTTGAGCCGCGCACAAACACGACGCGGCGAAATGTTTTTCAGGACGAATTGGCCGCGGCCTTCGCCGATGCCGACGCAGTGGTAGTATCGCAGATCGCCCGCCTCGAATTGCTTCAACCCGACGAACGCCTTGATCCGGCGCGCCTCATGCAGGACATCAAGGCTAGTGGAAAAACCGCCGAGTATTTGCCCGATGCCGACGCCATCGTGTATCACGTTTCAAAACATGCCGAGGGCGGCGACGTAATTTGTGTGTTTAGCAACGGCGGGTTTGGAGGAATCCACGGCAAGCTGCTCGACCGCTTGAATTACACCGGGAAAAAATAGTCGCCGACTGCGCGACTACTTGGTTTCAACTTTTATCGCGGACGGCGCTGCGTTAGTGTCCGCCGCCTCCTTTTGTTTCAAGGCGAGATTTTTTTCGAGGCGCGTTTTCAGATCGTTATAAATCGGATTGGAGACGCGGTCGAGATTGTGGCGGGCTTCGGCGAACCGGCCAGCGTTTAATTGAAAGCGCGCGAAGTGAAGATAAACGCCTTCGCGTTCCACATCCGTTTCCGCGATCTTCAAGGCGTTCGTCCAGGCATTCAGCGCCTCGTCCGTGCGCGTGGGGCGGATGCCGTAATAGGTCTGCGCGACGTCTTGGGCCAATTCAAAATTATTCGGATCGAGCTTCATCGCCTGCTCGTAAAGCTTCATCGCCTTGTTATAAATCTCCTGCTCCGGCAGGTGGTAGTAGGGGACGGAATTGCTGCGAAACAAATATATCGTCGTGGCGAGATTTTGATAATAGATCGGTTCGGTGGGATCGAGTTGAATGGCCTTCTCGTAATAGCCAAAAGCCTTGTCCACCGGGCCGCTATGGGTGTATTCGTTGGCAAGTTGATTGTAAGGCACCGGATTTTTTGGATCCAGTTTCATTACGGTCTCAAATTGCGCTATCGCCCCATCTTCATCCTGCGAGTCATTTAGAAAACTCCCATACGCGAGATGCGCCCCGATGTGATTGGGATGTTTCGCTAGAAAATCCGTGTACTCTTGCTTGATACCGTCGAAGCGCCTGCGGATTTTTGCGTTTAACTCGTTCGCCTTGATGCCGCCGCCTTCTTTGGCAAAACTTTGGTTGTCACGGATCCAGCCGTCCACTTCGGCTTGGGCGGCGTCATCGTCAGCCGTGATTTTGTGATATTCCTTTTCAACCGGGTCATTGGGATCGGGAATGGAAACCGTGAGGCCAGTGGTTTGGGTCACCAGATTGCTGACGGCGGCAGGTTGATTCGTCGCCAGCAAAGCGCCCAACAGTCCGATAAGGAGATCGCTCACGAAAGCAACGTAACATTCTTTAATTGAGAGTCGAGTGCAGAAACGGCGGCTTTAAAAAAATCATTGAAAAACCCGTTCAAACGCATTTTGTGAGAAAAGACCATTGTTACTTGTTGCAAACCAGTTATAGTTCCCGACCCTGAAGCTAAATAATGCGGCGCAAAATTCGCGCAACTTTATTTGGTTTCGGTTGTTAAGCATATAAGAACAGTCGAAAAATCGGAAAATTGATGGGTTTTGCTTCAATCAGAGAGTTTTTTGCCCAAGTGGCCATGATCACTCCCGCGCAGTTCGAGGAGTGGAACAAGGCTTGGCGTGTGGCGGCCGAAAACGGTTCTCAGGAATCGTTGCTCGCCTTTATTTGCCGTGAACGCGGTGTGCCCGAAGATGTTTTCCTGCAACAACTCGCGAAGGCGCTTGGCTGGCCTTTCCTCGAATTGGCTAAACTGGATGTTCCACCCGAGGCACGCCAAAAAGTTCCGACGAAAGTCGCGTTTCAATATTCAGTTTTGCCCACGCGTTTTGAGGGCGGCGAACTTCAAGTAGTCATCAGCAATCCTTTTGACGCGGCGATGCTTAATGCCGTCCGCTTCAACGCCGGTGGTCCGGTGACCTTCGCGCTCGCGCCAAAAATCGAGATCGAGAAAGCGCTCAAGAAATATTACGGCGTCGGAGCGGAAACCCTCGATGAAATGGCGAAGGACGAGCCGATTGATTTGCTGGTCGGCGAGGACAAGGAAATCACCGAAGGCGATCAGGAAGCGAGCGTCATCAAGTTCGTCAACCAGATCATTTGGGAAGCTTACAAGGACCGCGCGACGGACATTCACTTTGAACCGGCGGAAGATGAGTTGCGCATCCGCTACCGCATTGACGGCATCCTGCACCAGACGCCGATGCCGCCCCAGCTCAAGCGTTACCAGGCGGCGCTCATTTCGCGTATCAAGGTCATGTCCGGCATGAACATCGCCGAAAAGCGACTGCCGCAAGACGGACGTATCAATGTCCGCATCAAGGGTGAGGAAATTGATATTCGCGTTTCCACAGTGCCGACGGTTTATGGCGAAAGCGTTTCCCTGCGCTTGCTGACACGTGGAAAAATTTTCTTGAGCCTTGAGAAGCTCGGTTTTTCGACGCTCGAAGAAAATGCCATTCGCGAAATCATTCTCAAGCCGCACGGAATTTTCCTCGTCACCGGCCCGACCGGCTCCGGCAAGTCCACGTCGCTCTACGCGTTTTTGAGCAGCATCAATTCCGTTCACAAGCGCATCATCACGATTGAGGAGCCGGTCGAATATGAATTGAAAGGCATCAACCAGATCGCGGTGCGCGCGGACATCGGGCTGACGTTCGCGATGGGCTTGCGCCATATTTTGCGCCAGGACCCGAACGTGATCATGGTCGGTGAAATTCGCGATTTGGAGACGGCGGAAATCGCCATCCGCGCCTCGCTGACTGGTCACTTGGTGTTCTCCACGCTGCACACGAACGACGCGCCGAGCGCGTTCACGCGTTTGATCGACATGGGCATCGAGCCGTTTCTCGTGGCGTCGTCGGTGGAGGCGATCATGGCGCAACGCTTGGTCCGCACGATTTGTCCGCATTGCAAGACCGAGCAAAAGGTGGAGCGCGATTATTTGTTGAAGATTGGTTTTCCCGAAGAGGAAATTGCGACGACGCATTTCATGCGCGGGACCGGTTGCGAGCAATGCCGCGGGCTGGGTTACCAGGGGCGGCTGGCGATTTACGAATTGCTGGTGCTGAATGAAGCGATGCGCCCGCTGATTTTGAACCGGTCGTCTTCGACGACCATCGCGCAGAAAGCGATGGAGCAG
>DATAUW010000032.1 GCA_036268055.1 Verrucomicrobiia bacterium
AGGCAGTCTTGTCCGGCAAGCGACACCTGGGTCAGCAGGTTTTGGAGATAGTATTGCGCGGACCGGAGTCAGACGACGAGGCGATTTCTATTTTCAAGCGAGAACTTCCCAATCTTGTCCATCAGCAATAAGCTTCGCTACGTTACAAAACGACAACAAGAGCAGGTGCGGGAGTCACAAACGAGCGCCCGTTCTGCAAACCTAATTTCTTCGCCCGTAAAGTCACTTTCAACCACGTCATTCTTCCCACTTTGAGGAAAAATTGTCCGACTTCGTAAAACTGGCCAGGAAAGTCCGAAAAGTGGAAGCCAGACATGTCGAACCAAGTGCTATAATGACCGCAAGGACTATTGTGTCCGTTGTCGCGAAGGCAAAATCATTATGTCGTCTCGTCATTTTAAAATCGGGCTGACGGTCCTCGGCCTATGTGCCGGTAGCGCCGCGCATGCGGACACCCAATTAGCCGTTGGCTATGATACCACCTATAATGCCAACCTATCCCTGTCCGGCGCGCCGGGCAACCTCGGCACCGGTAATGACTTTGTTTATTTAACGGCCTTTCAGGCGACTTACCAGGGCGGCGATGCGCTGCCGTTTTCGGGCAATTCATTTTACACTTTCTGCCTGGACGTCGGGCAGGAATTGGTTCCCAACGGGGCGTCCTGGCAGGCAAAACCTCTGCCGGTCGGCGCCAACGGGAATTCGATTCCTTACGTGACGGCCGGATTGCAACGCGCCGCGGGCCTGTACGCCGCGAATGTCGGCAACGTGAACATTTCTACAGCCCAGGGGCAACTCAACGGCGCGGCCTTGCAACTGGCGATCTGGAATGACCTTTATGATGGAGATGCGCAGGTCGAGAGCGGCAACTTCAGCGCCAGCGGCGGCAATGTGGATCAAGTTGTGGCGGCGGCGGATTTACTTTTGCAAAGCGCGGCAAACGTATCCAATCCTAATCTCGACTTTGCTTTTTGGGACGGCAGCAATCCGACCGCCAACCAGGACCTGATCAGCACCGTTGCCATCGCGCCAGAATCAACTTTATATGGCGCGGGCGTTTCCGTAATCGCGCTCTTTGCTTGCGCCGGCTTTTACCTTCGAGAAAACCGCAAGCGGCTTTCAGTCTAATTTTTTTGAACTCACCTCAAAATATTTTCCAATCGTGAAATCGTGGTTGTACTTTTTAATTGTGTATTCCGTATTCGGATTTGGTTTTCATTTGCGGGCCGAGTCCGCCAATGCGAAGCCGGAAACCACCGGACGATCCTCCGGGTTTTCTGAAGTGAATCACACGGCCACGAACCTGCTCGCCGAGGTAGATCGAGAGGAGTATGGCTATCACAAAACCGACGATAGCTCTCGTCCAGACGATACGCTGACTTCGCATGTCAATGATTCTGCGTTTCAAACAGGCTACGTAAACAGTTCCAACCAATTCGCCGCGACCTTTTCTGACGCGGGCGCGGGTGGCGCGGACCCGAAGGCCTTGGCGGCATTAACCTCCATCAGCGGAGGTTTTGACGCCGGCGGCGGCGGCGGCGGCGGTTCGGGCGGCAGCGGCTCCGGGGCGGGAGGGACCCTCACTTTTCACAGCCCGCCGCCGGGTGGTGGTTCAGGCAATGGAACCGGGCCAATCCTTACCTTTAATGGCCCCGGCGGAGATGGCGGTGGAACTGTTGCTTCCGGTGGTGGAGACGGGGTAGATAGCGTGCATCCGGGTTTTGCGCCAGAATCACCGGCCTTCGCGGTGGTGTCTTCGATCTGCGCCTGCACGGCATTGTGGGTCTGCCGCCGAAAACGCGCACACGATTGAAATTTTGTTACAGTTGCGCTACGACACCTTAATCAGACTTTTGCCGGCGATCTCTGTCCGGTGATAACCAGCGATTTGCTGGCACTTCCCTCCGGTGACGGCCCCGCCGCGAAGTTCCTAAAAATGTGTGTACAAGTCCTGAAACTTAAAGCTCATCCTCCGATTGATGCATTAACCTCGCTAAGTAAGTGAAAGCGCGGATTACCATCGGTGCCTAAACAACAACCAATCAAACAACCATTCAGGAGGAAAAATGACATCGGGGCGGAAAAATATTCTTTTGGTAATCGTGGCCGCGGGGAGCATGGCGGCAGTTTCAACCCACGCGGCGACACAGTTGGGCATCAACTATGACACCGCTTACACCGGCTTCGTGAGCGTCACCGGCGGCGCGGGCGCTCTCGGCACCCCGGGCGGTGAGGATGTTTACTTGACCGCGTTTCAGGCGACCTATCAGAGCGGAGATTCCTTGCCCTTTCCAACCACCAATCCGTTCTACACGTTCTGTGTGGACATCATGCCAACGCTGGTTTCTCCCGGATCATGGCAGGCGTCGAATTTTCCGCTGGGCAACAATGGAAATTCGCTCCAATACGTGCCGGGCGGAATTCAAACTGCGGCAAACTTGTATAACACTTACGTCAGTTTGGTGGATATTTCGACCCCCCAAGGCCAGCTCAACGGCGCGGCCTTGCAAGTTGCGATTTGGTCGGCGCTCTACGGCCCCGCTTTTAGCGTGACGGGCGAGGACCCAAATGTAGCGGCGATCACGGCGCAAATGCTAGGCGGTCCGGCGAATTTCCCGAACCCCGCCCTCACTTCCACCTTTTGGAACGCCGTGGATCCATTGGAAAATCAGGACCTGATCGGGCCGCAGATGAACACGGCTTTTGCGCCTGAACCCGCCTCGTACGCCGCCGCGGTTTCCTCATGCGCGCTGATGAGCCTTTGGGGTGTCAGCAAGAATCGCCGCAAAAAATAATCTGCCAATCGCGAAACAGGACAACTTGGCATTGATTGGCATCACGACGTATTTAGGCTGTATTTATTGAATGAAAGAGCATTAAAAATTTTTGGGTCAGGTTGGACAGTTGGAACATAAAATCATGGGCTTGGGTGGCCCATGATTTTTTTTGCCTTTGATTCACTCCGCAAATCCCTAGCCGATGCCTTGTTGCAAGCAAAATTTTTTTCCCCGTCGCGCGAAAAAAAATATTCCTGTTTACACGCGTCCATCGCTTGTTAGTATTTCCCTCCGCACAGCGGGAATGACATGAAAAAAATTGAGGCCATCATCAAACCTTTCAAGCTCGAAGACGTTAAGGAAGCCTTGTCGGAAATCGGCGTCGAAGGCATGACGGTTTCCGAAGTCAAAGGTTTTGGCCGTCAAAAAGGCCACACGGAGATTTATCGCGGGAGCGAATACACCGTGGATTTTCTGCCCAAGATCAAATTGGAAGTCGTTTTGGCCGATGGCCAGGTCACCACCGCGGTGGATGCCATCGTCAAAGCCGCCAAGACCGGCAAAATTGGCGACGGCAAAGTATTTGTCAGCCCCATTGAAAACGCCATTCGCATCCGCACTGAAGAAGTGGGTGAGCAGGCGGTTTAAGTTGTAACCTTCCGCAAGGACGCGGGACGGCAGGGATCAAAGACTGATCAAATGATATAAACACGCATGCGCGGTTTTTTTCGCGCGGCGATAATTTGAAAGAACAGAAAATAGTGTCGGCGCCCGAGGATCGGGGCGCCATTTTTTGTCGGAAAAATGTGAAAGAAATGCTTGATTTCATTCAATGAAATCCAGTTGTGAATAACTCGTGAACAAGAGTTAATATGTTGTCCTAGTCACGGCGGGGTGTTTGGACTAAAAACAATCACCTCAGTTAAATTCGCAAATCGCAGGTTAGAAATTGTCCCCGGGTAAAATAGACGCGGGTAAATGCTGGCAACATAAGTTTCTGCTGCATAGTTAGTTGCGGTTCATTTTAAATTGCTGAAATATTATGATTATGAAGTCAGCCAATCATTTCAAAATTCGAGACGCCCGCGCCGCCGCGCTCATAACTGCAAATCTGTGTTACACCCTCGTTACAAGCCAAGGTGAATAAAATGCCCGCAAACGGCCCCGCCGGGCCATTATTGATGCAAGCTTCCGCCGAAAAGATTTGGACTGCGGCCCAGCAGCAATTACGGGGCATGTTGAGCCCGGATACCTTCAATCTTTGGTTCGCTCCGCTTCGCGCGCACGCTCTTGAAGGCGATAATATTTTCCTCGAAGTCGCCAACGATTTTTGCGAAGTCTGGCTCAAGGATAATTACATGGGGTTGCTTCAGGATGTGCTCACCCGCGCCGCCGGCCAGCCCACGCTCGTGAAATTCAAAGTCGTCACGGCGAATACACTCACCAATCCCGCGACGGTTGCCATTGCCACTGCGAAAGCCGCCAAGCCTCTCGAACCCACTTCCGAAAAGCCCGCCGGCGAAATCGGCTTCAACCCCAAAAATACTTTCGAATCCTTCGTGGTCGGCAATAATAATAATTTTGCCCATGCCGCCGCGCTCGCGGTCGCCCAGGCTCCCGGCAAATCCTACAACCCGCTTTTCCTCTATGGCGGAGTCGGGCTTGGCAAAACCCATTTGCTTCACGCCATCGGCCAGCATGTCGGCGCGAGCAAAAAAGGCGCGCGCGTCGCCTATGTTTCGTCCGAGAAATTCACGAACGAATACATTGACGCCATTCAAAACAACCAGCTCGTGCGTTTCCGCAAGCGTTATCGCCAGACGGAAGTGCTGTTGATTGACGACATCCAGTTTCTCGCCGGCAAGGAGCGCATTCAGGAGGAATTTTTCCATACCTTCAACGCCCTGCACGAATCCCACAAACAAATCGTGCTCACTTGCGACCGTCCCGCGAGCGAAATCCAGAATCTCGAGCAACGCCTCGTGTCGCGCTTTGAATGGGGTTTGGTCACCGACCTCCAGCCGCCAGACATCGAAACCCGCGTCGCCATTCTCCGCAAAAAGGCCAAATCCATGGGCGCGGAGTTGCCCGAGGAAATAATCAATTTCCTCGCCCAACGCATCCGCGCCAACATCCGCCGCATGGAAGGCGCATTGATCCGCGTGGCGTCCTACGCTTCGCTGACCGGCCGCAAACTGACCATCGAAGTCGTCGAAGGTTTGCTGCGCGAAGTGTTGCATGAGGAAGGCCGCTGCTCCGTCAACATCGAGGTCATCCAAAAACGCGTGGCCGAACATTTTGACATCCGCCTTGCCGACATGACCAGCAAGCGCCGACCGGAGAACATTGCGTTCCCGCGCCAGATCGCCATGTTCCTGTCCCGCCAGATGACCGAAAGCTCGCTCAACACCATCGGCGAAGCTTTTGGCGGACGCGACCACGGCACGGTTCTTCATGCTTGCCGCCTAGTCAAAGACCGCATGGAAGTGGATCCCTCCGTTCGCCAGGTCGTTTGCTATTTGGAAAAACAGTTGTTACGCTAGAGGCGCTCGGCAAAAGCCGGGTTCCCATGAACAACGGAAATCCAAATACGGCTTTGAGGAGATCGCTTGTCACTCCTGACGCACTGATCCAATCGAGAATGCCCACATCCGCGATTCTTTCATTCCGCACTCCACACTCCACACTCCGCACTCAATCTCCTCGTGGAACACTCCCCCATCATTAAGGTACAGGGCCTCACCAAAGCCTTCCGCACCTACAAGAAGCAGCCCGGTTTTCGTGGCGCGGTTCGCGGGCTTTTCCACCGCAAATACGAACAGACGCTTGCGGTCAAGGACGTGAATTTCTCGGTTGAACCCGGCGAACTGGTTGGTTTCCTTGGTCCCAATGGCGCGGGCAAAACCACCACGCTCAAAATGCTCGCCGGACTGTTGCATCCCACCAGCGGCAGCGCCAGTGTGCTCGGTTACACTCCTTGGGAACGGCACGACGGTTATCGCCGCCAGTTTGCCTTGCTGCTTGGCCAGAAAAATCAGTTGTGGTGGGACTTGCCCGCGCGCGAATCGCTGGACCTCAACGCGAAAATTTACGGCATTCCCCGCGACACCTTCAATCGCATCGTCGGCGATATGACCACGCTTTTGGGCGTGACGGACAAGCTCAACGTCATGGTGCGCGAATTGTCCCTGGGCGAACGCATGAAGATGGAACTCATCGCTGCGCTGCTGCATCAGCCGAAAGTTTTGCTCCTCGACGAACCGACCATCGGTCTGGATGTCATTTCACAAAAGACCGTCCGCGAGTTTTTGCGCGAATACAATGCCCGCCAGAAGACCACCATCCTGCTCACGAGTCATTACATGGCGGACATCCAGGAACTTTGCCGCCGCGTCATCATCATTGATCATGGCGCGATTTATTTCGACGGCAGTCTCGCTGAAATCATTGATCGTTTCGCCGATTTCAAGATCATCACCATTCAATGTTCGGGCGATCAAACCACACAGCCCGCCGCCAACCTTGCCCGTTATGGCGAAGTCATCGAACAAACTTCTGGCGCCATTAAGCTCAAGGTAAAACGCGACCGCGTGATTGCCGCGTGCAAAGGATTGCTCGATGAGTTACCAGTGAGTGATATTGACATCGAAGAAGTGCCGATCGAAGACGTCATCCGCCAGATATTTGCTCGCGAACCCGAAAGCGCGCCCGCCAAATAATTCGTAGAAGATTACCGCCCCTCAATTCCGTCGGGCGCCGCGACTGCCACCGCAATATTCGCTTTCAGCGTGCCGCCCTGCACGTGACCGCTGACGAAACGCCAGAACGACCGGTCCATGGCAATCGTGTCCCGCCAGAACAAATACGGCACATGTCCGCGAAAAAGACTTAATTCTCCCGCCGCCGTATCCGCCGATTTTCCTTCAACGGAATACAGATATAACGCTCCCACCAACCCCGTCCGGTCCGACCCACTCTTGCAATGGATCAAAATCGGTTTGGGCGCGTGCGACATCGTCTCCAAAATCTGCTCCATCTCCGTGTCTTTCAACTCATGGCCGGCCAGCAGCGAAAAATCAATATGCTGGACACCCAGTTCCTGCGAGAGATTCGTCTCCGCATTATACCAAAGCCCCTTCGTGCCCTCGGCGGGCCCGCGCAAATTCAAGATCGTCTTGATGCCATGCTCCTGCACGATTTGGCGCAGGTTGTCCACATCCATTTGCCCGGAGCGATAGACTTTGCCGAGTGATACCACGTGAAAATTGCTTTGCCAAAGCAGGTGCAGCACGAAGATGCTCACTACGATCAAACCAGCCGCCACCGCCAGCAGGAAGCGCACTCCATAGAACCGCATCCAGCCTTTGGAATTAGCCGCCGGCATTGGCGAAATTTCGATGTTCGATTGCGTGGACATTAGTACGTCATTACTGCGCCGGTCTTCCTGAATATTTCACATTAACCTCTCAACCTCGGCTGCATCCGTCCATTACAAAATGCGTTAAACCGTGTCAGAATAACCCTGACAATAACAGCGGCATTTCGCCGGACATAATTAAATGTTTTTCATTTCTTTGGTTCCTTTTGTGCCTTAAAATTCCTCTCATGGTTACGCTTGAATCCTGCGAGCTGTTTCGGCGGATGACTCCCGCGGAGTTGCGCCTGTTGCAGGAATCCGCTCAAGAAAAGAAATTTTCCAAGGATCAGGAAATCTTCAAGGAAGGCGATACTGGCGACGGGGTTTATCTTGTCAAGGAAGGCGCCGTGCAAATTTCCGGGCTGGTCGGCAAGAATGTCCGCCATGTTTTTTCCATGCTCAAACCCGGAGAAATCTTCGGCGAGATGGCTGTCCTGGAAAACAAGCCCCGCTCCGCCAGCGCGGTCGCTGCCGCGGCGGACACGACCGTGTTTTTCATCCCGCGCGATGCCATGTTGCGCCTCGTCGAGATTTCGCCACAACTTTCGCTCGAGTTGCTGCGCGAAATTAGCCATCGCCTGCGTGAGTTCAATCGCCAATACATCCAGGAAGTTCTCCAGACCGAGCGCCTCGCGCTGGTGGGCCGTTTCGCGCGTTCCATCGTTCATGATCTCAAAAATCCGCTGAACATCATCAGCATCACCGCCGAGATGGCCGGCATGGAAAAAAGCACGCCCGAATTGCGGCGCCTTTCCAAGCTGCGCATCATGAAGCAGGTGGACCGCATCAGTGAACTCGTCAACGAAATCCTCGAGTTCACCCAGGGTTCGCAAGTCACTTTCGTTCCCGCGCCGATGGATTACAGTGTCTTCGTGCAACAACTCATTGACGAGATCCGGCCCGAGATTGATCTCAAGTCCGCCACGATCGAATTTGAAAATCAGCCGCCTTCGGTGAAGATGCTATTGAACCCAAAACGCCTGCGCCGTGTCTTTTACAATTTAATGCACAATGCCACCGATGCCATGACCGGGGACGGCAAAATCATTTTGCGTTTTTCCATCAAGGACAATGAAGTCGTCACGGAGATCGAAGACACTGGCCCGGGTATCGCGCCCGAAATCGCCGACCGCCTTTTCGATGCATTCGCCACGTTCGGCAAGGCGCACGGCACGGGGTTGGGATTGTCCATCTGCAAAAAAATTGTTGAAGACCATCACGGGCGAATCTTCGCGCGCAACGAGCCGGGACGCGGCGCGGTGTTTTTCTTCACATTGCCGATCCATCAAAATTGACCGGCCCAGCTTTCGCCGTATCGCATCGCATGAATCGCATCCGCCTCCTGCCGGAACAAGTCGCCAACCAGATCGCCGCTGGCGAAGTGGTCGAGCGGCCTGCCAGTGTGGTCAAGGAATTGGTCGAGAATGCGCTCGACGCGCGCGCGACGCGCATCACCGTAGAAATCCAAGCCGGCGGCCGTAGCCTCATCCGCGTTACCGATGATGGCTTCGGCATGAGCCGCGACGACGCTCTTCTTTGCCTTGAACGCCATGCCACCAGCAAAATTCAGCGGGCGGAAGACCTGAGCGCCGTGGCTACGATGGGCTTTCGCGGCGAAGCCTTGCCGAGCATCGCCAGTGTGAGCCGTTTCGTCCTTACCACGCGCGAGCGCGAAGACGGTTTGCCGGAAGCCACGCAAATCGTCATCAATGGCGGAAAAATTCTCGAAGTAAAAGCCGCCGGCAGCGCGCCAGGCACGAGCATCGAAGTGCGCCAGCTCTTTTTCAATTTGCCCGCGCGCCGAAAATTTTTACGCAGCGAAGAAACCGAGTTCGCGCACGTCCAGCATTATCTTGTGCTCGCCGCGCTTGCGTATCCCGAAGTCGCCTTCACGCTTTTGAAGGACACCCGGCTCGTGTGGCAACTGCCCGCCGCTAATTTCGGCGCCGATGCCGCGTCCCGTCTCGCCGCTCTCCGCGAACGCATGCGGGCGGTTCATGGCGGCGAACAAAAACTTTTGGCGGTGGATTACTCAGTCGAACTCAGCGAGTCGAACATTTCGGAAGACATTGAGTCCGGCGTTTCCGTTTTGCAGGAACCGACGTCCTCGACTTTTCGGATATGGGGTTTTATCGGCGCACCCGGCGTTTCCCGTTCGACGCGTGAAGATCAGCATCTTTTTGTCAATCGCCGCCCGGTCGAAAATCGCGGCCTGAATTTTGCGTTGCTCGAAGGTTATCACACTGCCTTGATGAAAGGCCGCTTTCCCGTTTGCTGCCTGTTTATCGAGATCAATCCTGCTTCGGTGGACGTCAACATCCACCCCGCCAAGCGCGAAATAAAATTTCATCAGGAAGCGCAGGTGCGGCGTCTCATGGCCCAGGCCGTGCGCGAAACCCTGCTGCGTTTTCACGGCACAAACACGCGCGCGGAAATTTCATCTCCCGTTTCCGCGCCAAAAAGTCCCGCGCCCGCCATCGAACCCGATTTGCCGGAGCCAGCTTTCTCATTTCCGCCGATGCCGCGACTCACACCCGTTACGCCATCGCTCGCACCACCCACACAGACATCTTCCGCATGGCCAGCGCGCCCACCGGGGGAAACCAAATCGCCCACGCCGGTTTTTCCGCCTGCGACTATTCCGTCCGCACCACCGCCATCCGCGGCAAGTATTCCGCTGCTCAATGTTCCTTTACGTTTGGTCGGTGTGATCGGACGGCTCTATGTCGTGCTCGAATCGGATCGCGGCCTCGTGCTGCTGGATCAGCACGCCGCGCATGAAAGAATTTTATTCGAGCAAATGCTCAGCCGCCTTGAGCAAAAAGGTTTGGCAGATTCGCAAAAATTATTGCTGCCTGAGACGGTGGAACTGTCTGTGCGTGACGCCCATTTTCTTCGCGAACAACTTCCCACACTCGGGCGCCTCGGCGTTGGCTTGAGCGAATTTGGTGAGCGCACGTTTCTCCTTGATGCGCTGCCGCCATTTGTGAAAGTCCCCGATGCCCGCCGCTTCGTACTCGAACTCGTGGACGAACTCAAATCCGCCGGGCAGGAAGTCAACAGTTTGCGCCTCGGTGAACATACGATTGCCAAAACCGTTTGCCGCCACGCCGTCAAGGCGAACGACCCACTCGCCGGTCCCGAATTGCAAAATCTCGTCGAGGACTTGCGCCGCTGCACCATGCCTTACACCTGCCCGCATGGCCGCCCCACGCTGATCGAAATGAACTACCGCGAACTCGAGAAAAAATTTGGCCGCACCCAATAGGATGCGGCCAAGGCGAATTTGAATTTTGCGAATTAATTAAGCGGGCTTCGGCGCTTCGACGGTCACGTCTTCAATCTTCGCGTTCTGTTCGAGCAGCGCGAGCGTCTTTTCATTGGACACCTGGTCGTAGATTTCCACTACGCCATTGCGCTTCTGCAAATCCTTGATGAATTTGTCCGGCGGAATCTGATACATCTGCGCAAGCTGCTGGATGCGCGCAAGCACTTCCTCCTGCGAAACCTTGATGCCTTCCTTCTCGGCAATTTTCTGCAACAGGAAGCTTGTCTTCACCCGGCTCTTCGCGCTGTCCGCGGCGGCGGAATAGATTTCTTCTTTCTTCCCTTCGATCAATTCCGTGGGCACACCGCGCTTTTGATTTTCCTGGACGATGTTATAGACCACGTTGCGGGTTTCCTGCGACACCGCCGTTTCCGGCAAATCAAACGTCACACTGCCGAGCAACTGTTCGATCACCTGATTGCGCACGCTGCGGCTCTTCTTGAAATTTAATTCGTTCTCGAGGTCCGTGCGCACACCGGCAAGCAATTTCTCCACACTCTCCGCGCCGTAGGATTTCGCAAACGCCTCGTCCAATGTCGGCAAAACTTTTTCTTTCACCTCAACCAGTTCGACTTCATAAACGCCTTTCTTGCCGGCCAGTTGGGGCGTCACAAAATCCGCCGGGAATTCCACATTCACCGTGCGCTTGTCGCCCGCCTTCGCGCCGATGACTTGCGCGGCAAAACCAGGAATGAAACTGGTGCCGTCGAGATTGACCCAGAAATTCTGTTGCTCAGTGAGACCCTTCGCCGTGGGCGCGATGTCGGTGACCGGCTTGCCTTCGCAAGTGCCGGTGTAATTCACCACCGCAATATCCGTCGCCTCGGCGGCGCGCTCCGCGGTCTTATAATCCGCCTGCCGCTCGCGCAGCATGTTCACCGCGCGTTCCACGTCGGCATCGGTGACGGTCGTGTTCTCGCGCTTCACGGCGAGGCCTTTGTATTCCGGCAGTTGAAAGTCGGGCGCGGTTTCGATGGTGGCGGCGAATTGCAACGTCTGGCCGCGGCCAAACTGGATTTCCTCGATGTCGGGATAGCCAACGACGTCGAGCTTCTGTTCATCCACCGCCTTGCGGTAAGACTCGGGGATGAGCTTCTTTTTCACTTCATCCTGGATGTCTTTTTCGTAGCGCTTGGCGACCATGTCCTTGGGCGCTTTCCCCGGGCGGAAACCCGGCAGCGCGGCATCGCGCTGGAAATTCTTGATCATGGATTCAAACGCGGCATCCACGTCCTTGGACTCCACCTCCACGCGCATCAATTTTTTGCACGGGGCCAAATTTTCAACTGTCACGTTCACAAGCAAACCTTTCCGTTAAAATTAACCAAGTCATCGCGGCCCGACTTTTCGCCATCGAGCGAGCCCGAAAGCCTACGCAACGTGTCCGGGTGCGTCAAGTGCGAGCGTGGGATTATGAGGAGGCACTTTTTTTACCGCGGAGACACGGAGGCGCGGAGAAAAAGCAAAACTTATTAGCCGCAGATGGAACACGGACTTAAACACTGATTTAGATATTTTTATTAATTCGATCCGTGTTTAATCCGTGTTCCATCTGTGGCTAAAAATTCCTTCTCCAATGGCCGTCCGCAAGGACCTCCGCGCCTCCGCGTCTCCGCGGTTAAAAATGGCCTTTCATTTTGCATGTCCTGTGGCCAATTCATTTGCCAGCGATTTCGCGCCATAGACTTGCTTCAACGCGGCGACGATTGCGGCGGAGTCCACCGAAGTCGCGCGGCCTTGCCGGTCGCTGAACGCATAATCCCACGGCAGACTTTGCAGGTTGCCGTCGAAGATAATCCCGACGAATTCGCCCGTGCGGTTCACCACCGGACTGCCGGAGTTACCGCCGATGATATCGTCAGTGCTGACAAAATTGAACGGCGTCTTCAGATCGAGTTGGCCACGATGCTTTTGCCAGGATGGCATAAGGTTAAAGGGTGGACGTTCTTTCATCATCGCCGCACGGTCATAAAGTCCGGCAAACGTGGTGAACGCGGGAATAGGACGGCGATCCTCTTCGTAACCTTTTACCGTGCCGAAGGCGAGGCGCAGGGTGAAGGTCGCATCGGGATAACCGGCGGTGCCAAGAATGGCGTTGCGTGCGCGGGCGATGGCGGCATACGCCTCCTGTTTGATTTCGTCCTGTTCATCGGCCACTTTTCGCATTGCGCGCGCTTCGGGATCAATGAGCCGCGCAAGTTCAATCATCGGATCATTCGCGGCAGTCACGGCGGCGGCGCCTCCGGCGTAAAGTTTTTTGCGAAAGGCCACATCGCGGACCTTGGTGTCATTGATCAATTCAACCGCCCGCTCGTGCGGCGATTTGCCCGCGAGAACTTTTTTGACCGTCGGATCCTTGCCGCCAAACTCCGTGGCGAAACGCGTCAGCGAATCCGACAAAAGCAAAATTTCCAAATCAGTGTAAATCGGTTTTTCAGAAAACAGCGACAACTCGAGCGATACCTTTCCCGAGTCGGAAAATTCGCGAAGGCGTTCGCCGTTCGGCTTGGGAAATTCGTCACTCGCGCGGAGCAGTTGGCTGGCGATGCCAAAACTTTGGCAGCGGAAAGCGCCCGCGCGTTCCAACATCGTGTACCGATGCGATTGCGCCGCCAACGCCCTGGTGGCATCGGCGATTTTATCATACGCCGCCAGCGCATCGGCAAATTCAGGTTTGCCGGCGAGCTTGGATTTGAACTCCTGCTCGTCTTTGAGCTTCTTCCCGATCAATTCGGGATCGAGCAAGCCCGCGAGGCGTCCGTCGAGCGCCTTCCGGCTGTTTTGAAGGCCAAACAGAACTCCGCGCGCGCGCCGGGCATTTTCATCGCTGCGCACACTCCAAGTTCCGACGAGAACTTCGAGCCCTTTCAACGTGGAAAGTTGATACGGCAACCCTTGGTCGCGCAATTCCTCCAGCGCCGCCACCGTCAACAGGCGGCTCGTATGTCCCGGATGGCCGGAGACAAAAACGAGATCACCATCCGCAGGGCCGGTCGCGGAGAATTTTAGATAGTTCGTTATCTTCGCAGGTTGGCCGTTTTCATAAGTGCGAAAAAGGCAGATGTCCAAATCGTAACGGGGAAATTCAAAATTATCCGGGTCGCCGCCGAAGAAGGCAGTTTGTTGTTCGGGCGCAAAAACGAGGCGGACATCCGTGTAGCGTTTGTAGCGGTAGAGATGATACGCGCCGCCTTGCCAGAGCGTTACGACATCCGAGCGCAGACCTGTGGCATCCAGCGATTCCTTTTCGATTTCCGCGATAACTTTGCGGCGCGCGCGAAAAGCCTGTTCGGCGCTCGCGTCTTTCGATACGGCGGCATTGACCTGCGGCGTAACATCCTGGATGGATTGCAACACATTCAGTTCGAGATCGAGGCAACGGATTTCCTCGGCCTGCGTGCGTGCATAAAAACCGTCGTGCACATAATTCGTTTTTTCGTTGCTGAGCTTTTGCAACGCATCGGAGCCGACGTGATGGTTGGAAATCAGCAATCCATCCGCGCTGACGAAACTGCCCGAACCGCCGGAGTTAAAGCGCACGGAAGATTTTTGCAAATGGTCGAGCCAGACGTCGGAGGGATCAAATTGATAACGCTCGTGGAGAAGTTCGCGCGGCGGTGCATTGAAAAGCCACATGCCTTCATCAGCGCGAACGGACATCACAGCGGCGGTAAGGGACAACGCGAGCAGTAAAACTTTCATCGCGCAAGAATAGAAGAAAGCAACGCGGCGGGCGAATAGAAATTATACGTAGCATCAGTACCTGGGTGCGGTGAGACAGCGATTGGTAGGTGAGAGCGTTTGACGTTGGAACCGGCACAGAGTAACCTTTGTCTATGACCGAGGTGATGATGCAACTGCCGGAAACGGTATCGCTGGCTCTTAAAGTGCCAAATGAGGCATTGGGCAAGGAGCTTCTTTTTGCGGCGGCGGTCAAACTTTTTGAGCTGGGCAGACTTTCATCTGGCGCGGCTGCGGAATTGGCGGGTGTGCCGAAGCCGCTTTTTCTCTCCAAGCTTTCCGAATACGGAGTTTCTACTTTTGACCTGAAGAAGGAAGAATTACGGCGGGAGATGGCTTTGGCTTGACGTGAAATCTCTAAATACGAAAGCCGCTCTTGAGCCAAGAGCGGCTTTTGCGATATGAAGTTTTATCGGCTTACGCCCGACGTTCTTTGATGCTGGCGATTATATCCGCGATGACTTCGGCCTTTGGCTTCGCGCCGAGGTTGCCTTTGCCGTGGAGACGCACGCTCACGTTGTTGGCGTCCATGTCGCGGCCGCCGATCACGAGCATGGTGTGAACCTTGGCGTGTTCCGCTTCGGAGATTTTTGCCTTGATGGGGTTTGTGCTGTAATCGCCTTCGGCGCGCACAAGATTCGCGCGCAACTCGGCCACGATTTTTTTTGCGTAATCCACCAGCGGCGCTTCGTCACCGAGCGTGAGCACGCGCACCTGTTCCGGCGCGAGCCACAACGGAAAATTCCCCGCGTAATGTTCAATGAGAAATCCGATGAACCGCTCGTGTGTGCCCAGCGGCGCGCGATGGATGCACAACGGCGTTTTCTCGGTGTTGTCCTTGTCGCGATAGGTGAGGCCGAAACGCGCGGGCACGGCGAAGTCCACCTGATTGGTCGCGAGCGTGAATTCGCGGCCGATGACGCTCCAGACCTGCACATCAATCTTCGGGCCGTAGAACGCACCTTCATTGGCCACTTCAACGTAATTGATTTTGGAATCAATCAATACCTGGCGCACCATGTCCTCAGTCTTTTTCCAAAGCTCAGGTTCGTTGACGTATTTTTTGCCGAGGCCTTCCTTGCCGTGGGTGCTGAACCGCATCTGATATTTCTCGATGCCGAAGATCTTGAAATATTTGAGATACATTTCGTTCACGGCATTGAACTCCTGCGCGAATTGTTCCTCGGTGCAATAGATATGCGCGTCGTTCATGTTGAGCGTGCGGACACGCATGAGGCCGAACAATTCTCCCGACTGCTCGTAACGATAACAAGTCCCATACTCCGCGAGGCGCAAGGGCAACTCGCGATAACTGCGCGGTTCCGCCGCAAAAATACGGTGGTGATGCGGGCAGTTCATGGCTTTGAGGTAGTAGCGGTCGAATGGCGTTTCCTCTTCGTCAGCATACTCTTTGGCCATCGAATAGAGATTAGTTAATGTTCCCTCAGACACGGGGCCTTTCGCGAATAATTTCAAAAGTTCACTAACAGTGATCGATTGGTTATTCTTACCTTCACGAAGTTCCATCGGCGGAAACATACTCTCCGCGTAATAAGGCAAATGTCCTGAAGTGATGTACATCTTCTCACGCGCGAGATGCGGAGTCTTCACCCGCACATAACCGGCGGCGAATTCAGTTTCCTTCGCGAGCTTCTCGAGTTCTTCCAGAATCGCGGTGCCTTTTGGCAACCAGAGCGGCATGCCGGGGCCGACGTATTCGGTGTCCATCGCGAACAAGCCCATCTCGTGGCCGATCTTGCGATGGTCGCGGCCCTTGGCTTCTTCGAGCATGGTGAAGTAGGCGTCCATCTCGGTCTTGTTCTTGAACGCGGTTCCGTAAATGCGCTGAAGCTGCGGATTTTTTTCATCGCCTTTATAATAGGCGCTCGCGACGTGCGTGAGCTTGAACGCGCCGATGTTGCCGGTGCGCATGACGTGTGGGCCGGCGCACAGATCGAGGAAATCGCCGTTCTTGTAATACGAAATCGGCTCGTTCTCCGGAATATTCTGCACGATGTCCAATTTGAATTTGCTCGGTGTGCCGCGTTCGCCCAGCGATGCCAGGCGTCCGCTCTTTGCATCGGCCAGCGCCTGTTCGCGAGTCACCACGACTTTTTCGAAGACATTGTTCGCCTTCGTTTCCTTTTTCATCTCGGCTTCGATCTGCGCGAAATCCTCCGGCGAAATGCGATGTCCAAGCTCGACGTCGTAATAAAAACCGTTTTCGACGGGCGGCCCAGCGGCGAATTGGGCGTCAGGCCAGATGCGCAGGATGGCCGTGGCGAGAACGTGCGCGCAGGAATGGCGGATGCGCTCGAGGTCGGTCATTTTGTTGCGATCGTCGAGAGATTTGCGTTCGGGATTTTGTTGTTCGTCGGGCATAAATTAAAAACGCCCCGAGGGAAAATCGAGGCGTTGGCGTTCACGTTATTGACGTGAACGCTAGAAAGTCGTCGTTGTGTTGCGGCCCAGTGCCATGGTTGCAAGATAGCTGCTTGGATGGGCGTTGGCAATTCAAAAACGTATTTGAACCGCGTTGCGGAGAAAACAAAAATTCTAGCCACGGATGGAACACGGACTGAACACTGACTGGGAAATTTTTTTTGGTTCAAACTGTGTTTCATTACCACTCCTTCTCTCATTGGCCGTCCGCAAGGACCTCCGCGCCTCCGCGTCTCCGCGGTTCAAGCTCAGCTTACTTCGGCAGCGGGCGGTTCTTGTATTTTTCGTAGAGGCGGGTGTGGCGGGTTTCGAGGCTGATTTCCTGGCCGGCGATCCAGAGGTGTTTCACGTTGGCGCGGAGGTCGAGGATACTGCCGTCGCAGACGAACAGGGTGGCTTCCTTGCCGGGTTCGATCGAGCCGAGGCGGTCTGCGACGCGAAGGATTTGCGCGGGATAAAGGGTGAGACCTTTGAGCGCTTCGTCTTCGGGCAGACCGAACGCGACGGCTTGCGCGGCCAAGTAGGGAAGATTTTTTGCCATCGGAGCATTGAAGCTGGCCGAGCCCATGCCGAACGCGACTTTCACGCCTGCGTGATGCAGCACTTCCGCTGCTTTGAAATTCACATCGTAAGCATCCTGGTCGTGCGCCGGTTGATCGAAGACGCTTTCGAGAATCACCGGCACTTTTTGGGTGGCCAATTCGTCTCCGACGCGGCAGGCGTCCGCGCCGCCGACGATCACGATTTTATAATCGTTCGTCTTCGCCCAACGCAGCGCGGCCTTGATCTGGCGAAGGTCATCGGCGTGGACCATGATGGGAATTTGGCCGCGCACGACCGGCAGCATCGCTTCCCACGGCGGATTGACGCCCGGATCCGCGCCACCGGATTTGGCGAGGGCATCGCGACCGGCGGCATAAGCGCGGGCATTGAGAAAAAATTCGGCGAGCGATTTTAATTTCTCTTCGCGTTCATGCGCCTGATCGTCGAGGGATTTGAATTTCTTTGGGTCCTTGAATTTTTCCTTGGGCGTGGTGTCGAGTCCCATACCTGGCCAATAAACATGCAACGCCACCGGTTGTTTGACTTCCATCTGCTCGATGGTCCAGCCGCTGAGTTGGAGCAAGCCGGACAAGCCCGCGACCACGCCGCCCTTGGGCGCGGGCTCGATGTGGGTGATGCCGTTGACGCGCGTGACGGGGATGATTTCCGAATCGGGATTCACCGCGATCCACGACTGGACGTCGGACGTGAATTCGCCGACCTCGGTGTTGTCTTGCGTCGCGCGAATGGCCTCGATCTCACTCAACCCGACGGCGCTGTTCAATGCGATCATGCCGGGATAAACATGCTGGCCATTCAAGTTGATAATCTTGTCGGCCTTCGGCGGTTGATCGGTGGCGATTCCGACGGATTGAATTTTATCACCGGCTATCATGACCTGGCCGTTGGTGATGGTTTCACCGGAAATGGTGTGGATGATGCCGTTTTGCAGGAGGAGGGTTTCGGCAAAACCAATGGACACGAACAGAATATTTATGGAGAGGAAAAATAAAATGGCGAGACCGTGGAGGAAGAGCCGCTGACCGAATGGCGTCTGCGATTCGCCTCTGTGCGGACCGCGGGTCTGTGATCCGCAGCAATGCGCAAATAATATTGCCGCATTGGGCTGCGTCGAAAGTGGCACGCTTGACGTGTGTTGCTGCAGGTCATAGACCCGCGGTCCGGTCGGAAGGAAAGGCTTTGGTAAATTGTGCTGGCCTGCTGGCATCAGCTTCCCACTCACTGGATGAAATGAAATTTCTTTATTCATCGTCTTCATCCAGGCAATGACGGTCGCGGCCGTCGTAGAGATGTTCCAGTGAGCGGCGGAAGAAAGAATTTTTGCCGGAAGCATCTTCGGCTTCGCCATCGCCGGAATCGTCATCGGCAAGTTTCTTTGCCTTGGCGATCAGGGCGTCGCGTTCCTTGGCAAGCGCGGCGGCACGCGCGGGTGCGAGGGCGATGTCGAAATATTTTTTGCCTTCGATCCAGGTTTGCTGGCAAACCGTTGCCGAGTCCAGCGGCGTTTTTGACCAGATCACGAAATCACCATCCTTGCCGGGCTCAAGCGAACCGACGCGATTATCTATGCGGAGTTATTGCGCCGGGTTGAGCGTGATGAATTTCAGCGCTTCGATTTCCGGTGTGCCGCCGAACTTCACGGCCTTGGCGGCTTCGAGATTAAGATGACGCGCGAGTTCGGAGGAGTCAGAATTAAACGAGACATTCACGCCGCGATCGTGCATGAGGCTGCCGTTGTAAGGGATGGCGTCATACACTTCAAACTTGTAAGCCCACCAATCGGAAAAAGTCGAACCGCCCGCGCCGTGTTTTGCGATTTCGTCGGCGACTTTATAGCCTTCGAGCACGTGTTGGAATGTCCCGATCTTCACGCCAAAACTTTCCATGAGCCGCATGAGCATGATGATCTCGTCCTGGCGATACGAATGGCAATGGATGAGTCGCGTGCCCGAAATAATTTCACCGATGGCTTCCAGTTCGAGATCGCGGCGCGGCGGCACACCGCCGGTTTTTTTTAAATCCTCCCACGCCTTGAGATATTGTTGCGCAGCGGTGAAACGGTTCGCATAAAAAGTGCGCACGCCCATGCGCGTCTGCGGAAAACGCGTGACGTATTTTTCGCCCCAGTTGGATTGTTTCACGTTTTCGCCGAGCGCGAATTTAATGCTACCAGGCGCGCCGGTGATTTTCAGTCCTTCGGGAGATTCGCCATCGCGCAACTTGATCGGGCAATTTTGGCCGCCGATGGGATTGGCCGAACCGTGAAGCAAATGCGCGACAGTGACACCGCCGGCGAGTTGTTCATAAATATTTTCCGATTCGGAATTCACGACGTCGCCGATGCGCACCATCGCGGACGAGGGCAGGGTGGCTTCGTTGACATCGCCGAGAATCATGCTGTGACTGTGGCAATCAATGATGCCGGGCGTGATGCTCAGGCCGGTGCCGTCAATGACCAGCGTGTTCGAGCCGAGCTTGGCTTCAAAATTACCAACCATTTGAATCTTGCCATCGGAGACCAACAGTTGCGCATTCGTCAATACGCCTTGGGGGCCACAAGTCCAAATGGTCGCATTGCGAATGAGCACGGCGGGGGGCGACGCGAGCACGCCGCGGCCTTCGAGCGGAGGGCGGGCGGCGCGTTTTTCCAATGCCTTGCGCTCGGCAAGTTTCGTTTCCTTTTCCGTTTTTTCATCGTCGTCGGACTTCGACGATTTCTTTTTTTCAGCAGCGATTTTTTTATCGTCCGCTTTCTCTTTCGATTTTTTGCCAGAGCCGTCTTTGCTTTTTTCTTTGTCCTTATCCTTATCGTCACTGGGTAGTGCGTAAAAACGGCCGTCAATCCAGACCGATTGAATTTTGGCGTCGGTATCAAAATAATTCGTGCCGGAAACGATGGTGAGATTCGCGCGCTTGCCGGGCTCGATGGTGCCGAGAAGATTATCCACGCCGCAAAGTTTGGCGGGCACGGTGGTGAGGGCGGCGATGGCGTTGGATTCCGTCAGGCCGCGATCAATCGCCAGCAGCAAGTTTTTGTGGAAATCCTTTTTGTCGTCGAGGCCGAAGGTCGTGAGCGCGAGCGTGAGCCCCTGGTTTTGCAAAACAGCAGGATTTTCCGGCGCCCAATCCCAGGCGCGCAATTCATCGAGCGTGACCTGTTCCCAGTCATCATCATCCGGCAGTTTTTGGATCACCGGATAATTCAGTGGCACGATAAACGCCGCGCCGGTGGCTTTTGCGAGATCGGGACGACGCCATTCCTGCCCGCTGGAGACGAGATAAAAATTCAAATCGAGTTCGCGCGCGACTCGCGCGGCGCGGTCTTCCATCAAGGCGTCCTGCGGTTCGAACACCACGGGAATTTTTCTCTCAATGGTGGGCGCGAGCGCTTCGAGGCCGAGATTGTAGGCGGGGCGATCGCGTCCGGCGGGGTGTTTCAAATAATCCGCCTGATCGAGCGCGTAATGTTGCGCGTCGAAAAAAGTTTGGCGCACCACGGCGACCGTGCCCATCAGCGACGCGGGATAAACATCACTCTTGGCATGTTGGGTATCGAACGCGACGTGTTGAAAAACGTCCGGCTTAATGATCGCGCGATTCGGTTCGACGTCGGACAATGCAACGAACGCGCTCGTGCCGCGAATGATTCCCTTGTCCGGCACGATGTTCGCGGAGGTGAAACCCAGCGCGCGCAAATCGGCGAGCGCCTTCGGGTCCGGCGAAAATGTCTGCGCGGCGCAGCGTTCGGGCGTGACCATCGCGACTTCGTAGCCGGGGCCGGTGATGGCGGTGGCATCGGTTTCCTGTTTGCTGACGCCGAAAAACTTGATGCCGCCGCCGGTTAATTCGAGTTCGTCCGATTTGGATTTATCATCGTCATCCTTTCCACCGAGCGTGAGGTACGGGTCAATGAACCCGGCGTAAATCGTCAGGCCTTTCAAGTCCCACACGCGCGCATCCGGCGGCACGGCGGCATTGGTCGCGACGGTTTGGATGAAGCCATCGCGGATGATGACGGTGGCGTTGGAAATGGTTTCGCCGGGGCGGATGACGACTTGCGCGCCGACAAGCGCATGCACACGCGGAGGAATGGGCGCAAAGCCCGGCGGCAAAATTTCCGTAGTCGCCGCGCGCAGGGAGGCGGTCACGAGGAGAGACAGTCCGGCCAAAATGTAGCGCTGTAATTGGGCGAACCTGATCATCGGCGCGGCGAGTATGCCAAGGTTAAGGCTGGGTTCAAGACGGCTTTTGTGACGGAAAAATGACAAACGCATTAAATATTGTTAATTTTCAGAAACTGTGTATATTAGCGCCTTTACTAGGAAGATATGAAATATTTGTGTGTGGTGTTGTTCTTGGGGGCACAGCTTTTTGCGGCTCGGGCTTCGTCATTAATTACCACCAATTCTTTTTGGAAGTACTTTAAGGGGCATTCCGAGGCGTCCACTCCCGATACGACCGCGTGGCGAAGCGCGAGCTTCAATGACAGCGCGTGGACGACCAGCCAGGCGCCGTTTTATTACGAGAACGAGCCCACAAGTTCCACGGCTTACTACGGCAACACCGACCTGACGGACATGGATAGCCATTACACCTGCATTTTCATGCGCCAGAAATTTGTCGTCAGCAATCTCACGCAAATCCGCCAGCTAAAACTGAACGCGCTGAGTGATGACGGATTCATCGCGTGGGTCAACGGGACCGAAGTCGCCCGTTTCAACATGCCCAAGGGCAATGTGGCTTATAACGGCCTGGCTTCCCCCGCTTTGACGGAACCTGTCCCGCCGCAAAACGACGTGCTGACCAATTTTCAGCAATACTTGGTTACCGGGACTAATGTGATTGCCATCCAGGCTTTCAACTGCGCTCTCTCGACCAGCAGTGATTTTCTGATCCAGGCGGGGTTGAGCACGGTTACCGACGCGTCGTGGACCAACATCGGCATCTCAGAGTTCATGGCGACGAATAAAAATACCGTGACGGACGAGGATGGCGACGCCTCACCGTGGATCGAGATTTTCAATCCCACGGCGAATCAAATCAGCATCAATGGCTGGTCACTCACGACCGATACCAATAATCCCCGCCAATGGGTTTTTCCAAACATAGCGATTAACAGCGGTGATTTCATCGTGGTGTTCGCCTCGGGCAAGAACCGCACGTACAACCTGGCGGAATTGCATACGAATTTCCGTTTGCCACTTAGCAATGGTTATCTCGCGCTGGTGAATAATCAAAACACCGTGATTTCCGCGTTCACGAATTATCCGGCGCAGACCGAGGATGTTTCTTACGGACGCGATTCAATTTCACCCAATCAGGTGGGTTATTTCGCAACGCCCACGCCCGATAATGCGAATACCCTGGGCGGTCCGGGCGCGGCGCCGGACGTGACCTTCTCGCGCGCGGGCGGGACATTCCTGAGCGCATTTAATCTGCAACTCACCACGGTATCCAACGCCGTCATTTATTACACGCTTGACGGCAGCGCGCCCAATGAAGATGCGTTGATTTACACGGCGCCAATCGCCATCAGCGGTTCTACGCAGGTTCGCGCGCGCACCTTCCTGCCGGGCGTCCTGCCCGGCGCGGTGCAAAGCCAGACGTTTCTGTTGCTCGATTCGAGTTTGGTTCATACCAATTCCAACCTGCCCGCCGTCGTCCTCTACAATTTTGGCGCGGGTGCGGTTCCGGTGGATGATTATCAGTTCATGAATCTCGCCATTTATGAACCGGTGAACGGCGTGGTGAATCTGACCAATGCACCGACACTGGATGTCCGTTCGGGGATTCATCTGCACGGCTCCAGCACATTGAATTTTCCGAAGAATGCCTTCGCGGTGGATTTTTGGGATGACTTGAATGACGACAATAATCTTTCGCCCCTGGGATTGCCGGCGGAATCGGATTGGATTCTCTATGCACCGGATTATTACGAACCGGTATTGATGCACAATCCGCTCATCTATCAGCTTAGCAATGACGCCGGCCGTTACGCGTCGCGCACGAAATTTGTCGAAGTCTATATCAACACTTCCGGGGGCCCGCTCACCGCCGCCAATTATAACGGCATCTATGTGCTTGAGGAAAAAATCAAGTGGGGTGAAAACCGGGTCAATATCAAGAAAACCCGTTCGGTGGATGAACTGCACCCGCTGGACAACACCACCAACGTCAGCGGTGGTTACATGATGAAGATTGACCGACTTGGACCGGGCGAAACCGGATTTTTGGGTGCTGACCAGACGATTGTCTATAACTATCCGAACGAGGCAGACATCAAGACGCCCCAACGCGCACCGCAGGCGGAGTATTTGCAGACATTCATGAATGGCTTCAGCAACGCGTTATTTGGCGTCAACTATACCGACCCCACGAACGGATACCGCGCGTATGTGGATACCGCCGCGTGGATTGATTCGCACATCCTCAACGTCGCCGCGTTCAACGTGGATGCCTTGCGGCTGAGCGGATATTTTTACAAGGATCGCGACGGGATTTTGCAATACGGTCCCATTTGGGATTTCGACCGTTCGCAAGGCTCGGCGGACGGGCGTGACTTCAACCCGCGCATCTGGCGCGCCGACACGCAAGACGAAGGCACAGACTTTTTCAACATTCTCTGGTGGGGCACGATGTTCACCGACATTGATTTCTGGCAGCAGTGGATTGATCGTTATCAGGAATTGCGGCAGGGCGCGCTTTCGACGAACCACATTTTTGCGACCATTGATATGTTCGCGAATCAAGTGGCGCAGCAAGAGCCGCGCGAGGCGGCGCGGTGGCCGGGCTTCACTTCGCCGCGCTCCGGGACGGCCACGACGGATAACTACAGTTATACTTTTCCGGGCACGTACCAAGGCGAAGTAGTTTTTCTCAAAAAATGGTACAGCGACCGGTTGAATTTCATGGATACGAACTTCCTGGCGAAGCCCGTGTTCAGTAACAACACCGGCGCGTTTCTGACGAACGGCACGCTGGCCATCGCCGCGCCAAATCCCGGGACGATTTATTACACCACCGACGGCACCGACCCGCGCCTTTCGGGTGGCGGGATTTCCGCGAGCGCGAAGATTTACTCCGGAGCCATCGCCTTGACGCCCGGCGTCCTGATCACCGCGCGCGTTTACAATCTGGCGCATCACAATCTCACCGGCGCAAATAATCCGCCGCTCAGCAGCCCGTGGTCGGGGCCGGCGGCTTCGAGCTTTGTACTGGCCGACGTGCCGGTTATTACTCAAAGCCCGGCGAACCTTGACGCCTACCTTGGTCAGTCGCCGGTGTTCACGGTGACCGCGACCGGTTCACCCGCGCCGAATTATCAATGGTATTTTAATGGCGCGCCCATGGTTGGGCAGACGAATGCCCAACTGCCGCTTTCGCTGACCCAGTCGAATCAGGCGGGCGTTTATTCGGTGCTGGTGACCAATATTGTCGGGACCAACAGCGCGTCCTTCGTGCTGAATATCACGCCGAAGCCGAACCTGGTGATCACCGAAGCGGAGTCAAGCGAAGCCAAGGGTCCGGACAACATCACGAGCGACTGGTGGGAGTTGAGCAATCTCGGCAACTTTCCGGTGAATCTGCAAGGCTACCGTTTTGACGATGACCATGATTCGTTCAGCGACGCGTTCACCATCACGAATCCTGTGACCATCGCCCCCGGAGAATCCATTGTGCTGGTGGAGCAACTGACGCCGGAACAATTCCGAGCGTGGTGGGGCGAGACGAATCTTCCGGCCAATCTGCAAATCATCACTTATCCGAGCATCGGGTTCAGTTCGGACGGTGATTCCATTTATCTTTGGAACGCGGCGGCGGCAACGGAAGCAGACGTGCTTACCAACGTCATTTTCGGCTCGGCGACGAAAGGAGTTTCGTTCGGCTATAATTTCGCGACGGGAGTTTTCGGCGCGTTGAGCGTGAAAGGGCAGGGCGGCGCATTTGCCTCGGTGATGAACAGTGACATTGGTTCGCCGGGCACGATCATCACGCCGCTGGACCAATCGCCCGGTGAGTACACAGAACCGAATGGATTTGGTTTCAAGTTCAACACGCAATCAGGCTTGAATTATCGCGTGATGTACAAGGATTCCCTGGATTCCACCAACTGGGAAGTGCTGACAAACTTCAACGGCTCCGGGACGGCATACACGCTGAGCGACCTTTCAGCCGCCACGAATCATGCGCGATACTATCGCGTTGTCGTGGCGCCGTAACATCACGTCCACAACTGCCGGTCGAGCGAGCGATATTGGATCGCTTCCGAAATGTGGTCGCTGCCGATGTTTTCCGCGTCCGCGAGGTCGGCGATGGTGCGCGCCACTTTGAGAATGCGATCGTACGCGCGGGCGCTGAGATTTAAATCATTCATCGCGAACTTGAGCAATTCCATCGTCGGCGCTTCGAGCACGCAAAACGATTTTAGCTCGCGGCTGCCCATGCGCGCATTGCAGGTGATTTTGGGTTTGGAGGCGAAGCGTTTTTGCTGGCGTTGACGCGCGGCGATGACGCGTTCGCGAATCTGCGCGGAACTTTCGCCGGTTTTAGCATTGCTCATCTCGCGAAATTTCACGGCGGGCACCTCGACGTGCAGATCAATGCGGTCGAGCAATGGCCCGGAAATGCGCCCGAGATAATTTTGGATTTCGCGTTGTGAACTGCGCGATTCGGCGGGCATTTTTCCATCGGGAGTCGGATTCATCGCGGCGATCAGCATGAATTCGCTGGGAAAAGTCATCGTGCCGGCGGCGCGTGAAATCGTGACGCGGCCTTCCTCAAGCGGCTGGCGCATCGTCTCGAGCACGCTGCGCTTGAACTCCGGCAATTCATCGAGAAACAATACGCCGTGATGCGCGAGGGAAATTTCACCGGGTGTGGGATTGATGTTACCGCCAAGCAAACCGGCATCGCTCGCGGTGTGATGGGGCGAACGAAAAGGACGCCGCGTGACGAGCGCCTGGCCCGCGCGCAACAATCCGACGACACTGTGAATCTTGGTTGTTTCGAGCGCTTCCTCCAGCGTGAGCGGCGGGAGAATGGTGGCGAGACGTTTTGCCAGCATGGATTTGCCGGTTCCGGGCGGGCCGATGAGCAGGACATTGTGACCGCCGGCAGCGGCGATCTCGAGCGCGCGCTTGACGGACTCCTGGCCTTTGACCTCGGCGAAATCCATTTCGTCGTCGAAGGATTCGTTGAAAATTTTCTCAACGTCCACCTTTACCGGATTGAGCTTGATTTCGCCTTCGAGGAACTGCGCCGCCTCGCGCAAATTCTGGACAGGAATGACGCGCAACCCGGACACGACGGCGGCTTCGGCGGCGTTATCGGCGGGGACGAGCAAACCGGTTTTGCCTTCTGCGCGGGCGCGGAGGGCGATGGCCAGCACGCCCTTGACGGGCCGCACGGCGCCGGTGAGCGCGAGTTCACCAACGAGAATAAAATTATCGAGTTGGTCAGTCTCGATCTGTTCGCTGGCGGCGAGGATGCCCACGGCGATGGGCAGATCGAAGCTCGGCCCTTCCTTTTTGACATCAGCGGGAGCGAGGTTGATGGTGGTGCGGCCCAGCGGAAATTTGAACCCGGAATTCGTCATGGCCGTGGCCACGCGATCTTGCGATTCGCGCACGGCGGCATCGGGCAAGCCGACGATGATGATGCGCGTGTCGCCAAACCCGGCGTTGACCTCAACTTCGACCGGATATGCCTCGACACCGTTCACCGCGGCAGAACAAACCCTGGCTAACATGGCGCAGATTTATCCATGAGCGATGAGAAAAGTGCAAGGCGGGGTTTTATAACCTGGTAACGATTTTCGAGCGAATCTTGATGAACGGGAAAAAATAGGGGACGCCGCGTGAGATCAATCCGCGAGGTTCTAAGGTCCGGCGGCGATTTTTTCGGAATAGATCCCACTGTGGGGCTTCTGTCCGATGCGCCCGCCATGACGGTTCCGAAACGAGCGGCTGCTGCGATTAAGCCTGGTTGCCTGTTCCCGAACGAGCGATATTTCTTCACCCACCTTTTTCACTACCCGCTCGAATCGTTTGAGATAAATCTCGGCGAGGCCGGTTTCGGTCGCAGCCGTTTCAGGAAAGAAATAACAATCAAAGGCCTTGGGATCACTCGTCTGGTGATTTGTTTCTATCCATAGTGTGTTTGGATGTTCGGAAACGGCAAAATGAAATGTGCGGAACTGTTCGATCTCCGATTTAAGTTCCAGGGAAAGGCGCGGGTTTTTTTTGATTTGGAAAATCCGAAATTGACCTGCACCCGGGCGACGAGATTGTGCAAGCTCGGCGACGGCGCTGACAACTCCCGGCGCTGGGGCGTGCAAAAGATAGTCCACGGAGCATCCTCTTTCCAGCCACACGGATAATTTCTTTGTCCAAATGTATCCGGATTTAGCAAGGCTAGCCCCATCATATCCGATGACGCACAGGCGGGAATTCCGTTTTAAAACCTTATCCAGCCGTGGTCCGAGGTCGGTGGCGATATAGGCTATCTTGACCTCCTGAACGTCCTTGTGAGCGTAGGTGTAAGGCGCGACGAAGCGAATGGCCGTCTTATCCATTTTCGACCATTTCCGAAGGGCAGCCTTCACACTCTTCTCAAGAGCCTTCATTTATTCCAATCTGTGGTCTGTCTTATCCGAAGACAGCCATATAGAGTAATAAGACAGTAAAACGGGGTCATGCAAGATTAATTGATAGTTTTATAGTAAGTATTTTAAATTCTAATGGGTCCAATCACGGTGATTTTCTTGACGCAAAAGCCGTTTTGCATTTTCCCGAAATTTTGGCCGCCAGCTTCTTGCATCGGAAAACGCCAGGCGACCCCGTCGCTTTTCATTTCTTTAGCAATCGTTGTTCCAATAAAGTGACCGGTGAAATTCTCATCAACTCCGCTGTTTCCACGCATGCTCCGGAGGAGATTGAATAGCTTCCAAAACAAAGGCCCGTTTACATCATCATTTAGATCCAGGAGAAATATGAAATTTATATCCGCCTGGATAACGATTGGTTGAGGCGCTTTCTTGAGATGCGTGGCAAAACAAAGGGCAAACTCGTGTCCGGCATAGGGCGCATTATCAAAAAAGTAAATGCCAGTCCCCAGCCAGCAGCCTTTCTCCCGGGCGAAAGCGAGGTCAAATCCCGCCTTCCTGATTTGCTCGGCGTTTCCCTTGTGTGTGCCGTGAAAGCCAACGCACTTGCGCTTTCGATGCTTGAACTCAATGCCCTTTAATCGAAGCGCCTGAATAGTGTGGCCCATAGTTATAGATAATGAATGCGCGGAAATGTCGCGATTGGATACTTATTACTTTCATGAGTGTCGAGGACAATTTTTTGAAACGCGCCAAATTTCTTTGCATGGTTTCATTGAAATTGAATTTTTATTAAAAGGTCGAACCAGGATTTAGAGTTTCAATGTATATTAGCCGCATCACCCGTTTGACACCCCTAAGTGAATCGTTACACTGTGTGAAACATGGCGTGAATCTCATACTCTTCCGATGAACGATCCCCAATCACCAGCACCCGCCGCAAAACCTGTGACCACTCCCGCCGCGCCGTCGCGACCGATGCGCCGCGACGCACTCGATCCCTTGCCGATGATGGCGGAGTGGCCGGACTTGCGGTGTTTCACGGGGCGAGTGGATATTCATACGCTTGCGGCTTTTTTTGTGCGCGAGAGCAAAGTGACGGGCGCATATTTCGAATTTGGCGTCGCCAGCGGGCGATCGGCGATTGCGGCAATTCGCGCGAATGGGCGCGATAATCGCGGGATCGTCACGCCGTTTTTGCTTTTTGATTCGTTCGAGGGCTTGCCGGAGTTGCAAGGGCTGGACGCGGGGTCGGAACAATTTCACAAGGGCGAATTTGCGTACGGGGTCGAGCAAGTGCTGGCGAATTTGCGCAAGCACGAAGTGTATGACGAGGCCACGGTGCATCTCATCCCCGGATGGTTCGATCAAAGCCTGCCGAAATTTCCCGCCGCCGCACTCGGCGTGACGAAGGCGGCGATCGTGCATGTGGATGTGGATTTATACACGTCCTGCGTGACCGTGTTGGATTTTATCGAGCCATTTCTGCAAGTCGGCACAGTGATTTTGTTCGACGATTGGAATGCCTTTTGCGCCAGCAACCACAAGGGCGAACGTGCCGCCACCGCCGAATGGCTCAAACGAAATCCGCAGTGGGCATTGAACGAATACGCCTCGTACGGATGGCATGGGCGCGTGTTCATCGTGGATGCAGGTGCTGAAGCGAAAAAATAAAATTTGTTTTTCAACGGCGATTTTTTTTCACGACCAGACATCAGCCCGCGCGAGAAAAAAATTAAGGCACTGCGGCGGGAGCTTCCGCCCAGCGATCGCTGTCCGTGAGAAAAAGTTGTTCGGGGAGGAAATGTTCCGGCGCATGCTGGAGCGGAAATAAATCAGGCAATTCTTTTTTCAATAAGCTGTCGAGCACGAAACTTCCCCAGTTATTTTCGCCCGCGCGCACCCATTGAGTGAGAAATTTGCTGTCCATGGTAATGGGTGTGAGATAAAGCGCGCGGACCGGTTTTTTATAATCGGAAACGGCGAAGAACTCAGACTTTGCATTGAGCGTGAGCCAGATGCATTGGCGGTCGCCGTACCACGCGACAGCCCACGGAACATCGCTCATCATCAACTCGTCCGGCTTCATCCAGTTCGCGGCTTTCTGGATCGCCGGCGGAAAATAGGGCGGATAGGCGGCCGCCGCCGAGCGAGTGGCAAACAAACTGAAGACGGCAAGCGAACAAAGAAGGACCGCGGGCAAACAAATGATGACACAAAAAACTGCGACCACGAGATAGCGCAGTTGAATGATGGGAAATTCAATTTGATCCAGCACGATATAAAACAAGCTCACGCCAAAGATGACAATCAGCGGCGAGACAATCACGAGCAGGTTTTCAGTGGTCAAAACGGGCGAGTCATCCGAGAGTTGCGTGCGGCCCATCGCCTGCGCGAGGATCAGAAATGGCAGGCAGAAAAAAACGAAGTAGCGGAGACGGCTGCGGCGCGGGTCTTTGAAGTTGATGAACAGCCCGACGAAAAAGAAAGCGCCGATCCAACTGCCGCCCAGCTTCGGCAATTCGTCCTGGAGAATAGACTGGGTATTCGCGAGCAGCTTGTTCCACAACTGCACATAATAGACATTCCCAAGATCGGGGTTGAGCGAGCGTTCAAGCCGGTAATCAGGAAAGAACGCCGTGTTCGCATAGGGCGCGAAACCCGCCGTGCCGAACAGCGTATGGCTGAGATGATAATTTCGGAAAACCCACGGCGCGATGATCACGATAAATACTCCAAGCGTCACACTACAGAGCTGGATTCGTTGCGCGCCCAAAAATAAAAATGAGAACAGCAATACCGGTATGATCAGCCAGCCAAACGAGTAGCGCGTCAGAAAGCCAATGCCCACGACCGCGCCGGTGCCCGCCGCCAGCAGCGTCAGCTTGCCGGCATCGAGAGTTTTTTCGCGCACGTGTTGTTCCAGCAATAACACGCACCAGGCCAGGCCGACAAAAATCAACATCACCAGCATTGTCGAAAGCCCCGACATGCTGAAGCGCCAAAACAAATCCGTCCCAATGAACAATGCCGCCGAAGTCCACGCGACGGTCTTATCGAACAATCGGCGCGCCAGAAAAAACATCATGACCGCTGTGAGGAAGAAAAGACCTTGATTGATCAAGCCGATCCAAAAATCCGGCGGGTAGATCCAGAAACCGCCGTTATAATTCCAGATGTTCAGATGACGACGTCCGATGTTCAGCGTGGTCGCGCCAGCCGCCGCGGAGCGGACGCCGGGAAATATTTTCATCACCGCCGCCAGCAGGAACGGATACACCGGCGGATTAGCCAGGTCGGGGTGTGCCGTGCGCAGGCGGCTTCGGTCCGTCATATCGCGGGCGGCAGCGGAACCGTTTTTGTCCGCGTACGCTTTTTCGACCAGGTAAACACTCAGTGGACGGATAAAGAGAGTCGTGTAACCGCGGTGCGTGGCGAGGTTGCGGGCGAGTTGCGCCGAGTCCATCGCTTCCTGCGAGTTCATGTCTTTGAACCCGCGATAATTGTAGGTCAACGCCAGCGCTATCACGGCCAATCCGAGCAGGCACCATTTCAAGGGACGCAACCCTCCGCCTTCCTCAAGTTTGTGGATGACGCTTTGAATCTGGATCAGCATTAATAACCCTCCAAATGGTAGCTATGCAGCTTGCGATGGAGGGTGCGGCGGCTCATGCCGATTTTTGTCGCCGCCTGGGTTCGGTTTCCGTTGCTTTCTTTTAATGCTCGCACAATCAATTGTTTCTCCGCTTCTTTGACGGTTATATCGCTCTGTGTCAATACGCGTTGTGGAGAAACGCTGGATGCAGCGCCCCCGCCCGCGCGCGTGGATGGCGGCAAGTCCCGCATCGTGATGCGATCGCCGCGGCACAAGACCACCGCATGCTCCATCGCGGTGCGCAATTCGCGGACATTGCCCGGCCAGTTGTAATGGATGAGGGCTTCAAGCGCCTCGGCGGTGAAATCATTGATCTGCTTTCCTTGCTCGCGGGCGAACTCGCGCAGGAAAGTTTGCGCAAGCAACGGAATGTCCCCCGCGCGTTCGCGCAACGGCGGCAGCCAGATTTCCATCACGCGCAAACGGTAATAAAGATCTTCGCGAAACGTCCCGTTGCGGACCATCTCCTCCAGGTTTTTATTCGTCGCTGCGATCAGGCGCACGTCGGCGGTCAGGGTTTTGTTGGAGCCCACGCGTTCAAAGGTACGTTCGCCCAGGAAGCGCAGCAACTTGATTTGAATCGTTGCGTCAATTTCGCCGATCTCATCGAGAAAAAGCGTGCCGCCCTGCGCCTGCTCGAATCGTCCCACGCGCCGCTCATGCGCGCCGGTGAACGCGCCTTTTTCGTGCCCGAATAATTCGCTCTCAAGCAGCGTGGAGGACAGCGCGGCGCAATGCACCGTGACGAGCGGCTGCCGATTGCGCGGGCTTAACTGATGGATCGCGCGCGCGACCAATTCCTTGCCCGTGCCGCTTTCGCCCAGCAAAAGAACGGTCGTCCGTGCTGGGGCGACCTGTTGCACGATCTCGAAAACTTCCTTCATCGGCGTGGATTCGCCGATGATATTTTCCATGCCGAACTTGCTTTCGAGTTGCTTGCGCAGCGTGACGTTTTCGACCTCGAGATTTTGCTGGCGCAACGCGCGGGCGATGCGCATTTCCAATTCCTCAATCTGCAAACGGCCCTTGGCGATGTAATCGTCCGCGCCGTGTTTCATCGCTTCGACCGCGAGTTCCTCCGAGCCATAAGCGGTCATCAAAATGCAAATGGGCGGTTTGGAAAGTGATTTGGCGCGCGCGATCAATTTCATCCCGTCCTCGTTCGGCAGGCGAAAATCCGTGAGCAACACCGCGAAATGTTCGCGCTCGAGCAGTTCCATCGCCGCTTGCGCGTCTTCGGCCACATAGACGTCGTAGCGTTCCTCCAATGCCGCGCGCAACCCTTCACGCGTGGTCTTTTCATCATCCACGATCAACAACGTCGGCTTCTCGCCATCGGCAGATTGGGTTTTCATTTTTTCTCCGGGGTGGCGGCTTCCAGCAAACGGGGCGGCCGTTCGTGCAGCGGAAACCAAATGCGAAACGTGGTGCCGCGGCCAACATGACTTTCCAATTCGATGCGTCCGCCGTGCGCGCGCACGATGCGTTGCACGATCATCAAGCCGAGTCCGCTGCCTTTTTTCTTGGTCGTGAAAAATGGCTCGAAGATGCGATTGATCTGCTCCTGCGGAATGCCCGGGCCCGTGTCCGCCACGCTCACCCACACGCCTTCCGAACCTTCGCCGGTTTGCAAGGTGAGTCCGCCGCCCTTGGTCATGGCTTGCTTGGCGTTTTGAATCAGATTCACGAGCACTTGCTGAACTTGCGCGGCGTCCAGCGGAACATCGGGCAAGTGGCGCGCGAGTTTTTCCTTGAGTGACAAACCGCGATTGTCCAATTCAGGCCGCAGCAATTCGAGCGTGCGCTGGACGATTTCATTGAGCGACGCGGGCTTGAGCTGCGGCGTGGCCGGGCGAATGGCCTGGAGAAATTGCGTGATGATATAATCGAGCCGGTTGATTTCGCCCTTGGCCACGCCAAGGTATTGTTCCAGTTTTTGCGCGATGTCCGCCGTCTCGTTGCTCGCCGCGAGATTCGAGACGCGGCCCGCGCGCCGGCCCGCCATGTGAACGTGACTATTGGAAGCCGACGCCAGCTTTTTGATCTGCCGCTCCATCAGTTGCAAATGGATGTGAAGCGCGTTGAGCGGATTTCCGATTTCGTGCGCCACGCTCGCCGCCAATAAGGTCAACGCCTGGATGCGTTCGCTCTCGATAGCTTCAAAAGTTTTTTGGCGCGCCTCGGTGGCGTCGTGCAGAATCAGCGCCAGGCCGGAACTCCCCTTGGCTTCGCCATCCAGCGGCGCGGCGTAAAGGCGCAAGTAACGCGGTCGGGGAAATTGCACTTCGAACTCGAACCGCGCGACGCGCTGTCCACCGGTCGCGTCCATGTGAAAAAGTTTTCGCCAATCCAACTCGGGCAAATATTCCGTCACGAGATGCCCTTCGGAATCGCTCGGCTTGAGACCGATGAGTTGCGTGACCGCGTCGTTGAAATAAAGAATCCGGCCGTCCTCATCCACCACCAGCACGCCATCCTCAATCCGATTGAACAGTGTCTCGAGAAAACTCCGCTCGCTCGCGAGACGTTGCACGACCGTCTGCAAACCCTCCGCGTCCAGACGGCCTATGCGACCGAGGACTTTGTCGAGGAAGCTGGATTTCGAGGGCATGATGATTTAGTGGGCTTTTTGCCCAACCCCCGATTTCCAAATTATATTCATCGCATTGACCATAAACAGCCTGCAAACAATAGCGTCAAAGTGTCTCACTTCATCATAAGCGTAATGGGGTTTCTGGCAAGCAAGTTTGTTTTTTGTTTTCTCATTTAGCAATCCTTTCGGAAACCGTCGTGTCTGATTTAAGTGACGGTAAATCAGGCACTTGACTTTGGCTAATTTTCTCCGTACAACTGCGGCTGCCATGAAAAACTACCATCACGGCTTCTCTGAAAGATCCCTCGCGCGAATGACCAGCATTTCCATGCTCGTTTTCGTTTCCACCTGCGCAACTTCCTTTGCGCAAACCGGCGACCTGTTCGTTTCGTTTCACGATACCGACACCGTCAGCCTTTACAGCTCCATCACGGGCGGCCTTCTCAACGCCACCTTTGCGTCCGTCTCCAGTCCGACCGGACTCACCGTTGGGCCTGACCAAACTCTTTACGTCGGCAGCGACAGCCTGAGCGCCATTCAAGGCGCCGGCATCGCTGACATGACCATCAACGGCACGAGCGCCGGCCCGATCAATACCTTTGTTGACCACGCCACCGACAACAATCTCAACAACCCCCGCGGCCTCGCCGTGGTGGGCAGCACTCTTTACGCCGCCGACCTTACCTCCGGCAACGTGCTTGCCTACGATAGTCCCGGCACACCCGGCACTGCCATTCCCAATGGAAGTATTGGCATTGCTTCCGGCCTCTCCGCCTCCGGCGGCAATCTTTATATTGCCGACATCAACAACGGAAATGTTTTGCGCTACGATGGCGTCAACGTCACCCAGGTCAACACCGTGGATAATGTGTTCATCAGCGCTCAGGATGTCGCGGTTGGGCATGATGGAAATTTATACGTGCTCAATCCCTCGCAAGGCATTTACCAACTCAATCTGGCCACCGGCACGGCCACGAAGATCGTGGATTACAGCACCAGTTTTTTTGAAGCAACGGCTCTGACGGTGGGACCCGATGGCAAGCTCTATGTCGCCGGGCAGGATGCCGACGCTGAAGGCGGCGTTTTCCAATACAACACCGATGGCACCGGCGGCGGCATCTTCGCGGACACCGGCTTGGAAACCATGCCGGACGCGGTGGCTTTCGGAACACCCGAACCGTCCACCTGGTCGCTCGCGGTGCTCGGCATTTCGCTCATCGTATTTTCGAAATGGCGGTCTGCTAAACAGTCTCTTAACCATAAAGCCCTCAGCCAGCCATAATCCCTTCGAGATTCTCTAAAATATCCGCCGGATCCCGATACACCGCGCGACACCCATGCTCGCGCAAATCCTTTTCCGAAAAACCGCCACATAACACGCCGATGATCGGCAGCCCGGCCTTCAACGCCGCAATCGCATCATAAGGCGTATCGCCCACGACCAGCACCGTGTCGTGCGCCGGCTGGCCGAGCAATTCCATCGCTGCGAAAAAAATATCCGGCGCCGGTTTCGATTGCTTCGCTTGATCGGCGGAAGAACTTTTTTCAACCAGGTCGCCAATTTGCGCGATGGTTTTATTTTCCTCGACCTCTTCCTTTTTCGACGACGACGCCAGCGCGATCCGCGCGCCCGCATCATGAATTTTTTTAAAAAGTTCGCGCACCTTCGGAAACGGTCGCACCTGCACTTGATAGTCGCGCTTGAAAATTTCCTCACGCTTCTCAGTGATCGCCTTGCCGATTTTTTTTATTTCCTCGGCGGTGAGAAATTCCGGCAGCAACTGATCCGCTCCCTTGCCCAGATGCGGTCGAATATTGTGTGACGACACCGCCTTGCCATTCGCCGCAAAAGCCCGCTCCCACGCGCTGGCATGCAGATCATTTGAGTCAACCAGCGTTCCATCAATATCAAAAATAAAAGCTTTAACCACTGATTCCTTTCTTAGGTAGTTGAGGGAAAGATAGCCTGACACGAAAATGCGAATGCGCAAATTGGCCAAAAACTTTCTTAAATTTTCCCCGCGCCATTTGACGCCACGCACAACCGCGGATAACATGGTCCCATCGAACGCGCCACTTCTCATTCGGCGCGGGCCTTTTGAATTCAAACGCAAACTCAACGAACTTTTTTTATGCCAACTTTCAACGGCTACGCCGCACTCACCCCCAAAGGCGCACTGCAACCTTTCAGTTTCGATCCCGGCGAACTCGCCGATGAAGACGTCGAAATCAAAGTCACGCATTGCGGCATTTGCCATTCCGATCTCTCCATGCTCGATAACGATTGGGGCATGTCCAAATTCCCGATCGTTCTCGGCCACGAAGCCGTCGGCACGATTGTCGCGCTCGGCAAAGACGCTAAAGGGCTGAAGCTCGGCCAGCGCGTCGGTGTCGGCTGGTCGGCCCACAGTTGTTTGCATTGCCACGAATGCCTCGGCGGCGATCATAATCTCTGCGCCACGAATCAAGGCACCATCGTCGGACGCCACGGCGGATTCGCCGACCGTTTGCGCTGTCAATGGACCTGGGCGCGGCCCTTGCCCGATGCGCTTGACCTCGCGAAAACCGGCCCGCTTCTCTGCGGCGGCATCACCGTGTTCGCTCCGTTTTTGGAACACAAAATTCCCTCCACCGCGCGCGTCGGCATCATCGGCATCGGCGGACTCGGCCACATGGCGCTCCAGTTCGCCAACAAGTGGGGCTGCGAAGTCCACGCCTTCACCACCAGCGACAGCAAGGAAGCCGAAGCGCACAAACTCGGCGCGCATCACGTTCACAACACCAAAAATCCGGACGCCCTGAAAAAAATCGCCGGTCGTCTCGACCTGATTATTTCCACCATCAACGTCCCGCTCGACGTGCCCGCCTTGCTCGACACCCTCCGGCCCAAGGGACGCCTTCACGTCGTCGGCGCCGTGCTCAAGCCGCTGGAAGTTCCCGCGTTCGGACTGATCAGTGGGGCAAAATCCGTGTCCGGCTCGCCCACCGGCAGCCCGACCGCCATCAGCGCCATGCTCGAATTCTGTGCGCTCCACAACATCGCCCCCATCACCGAAAATTTCCCCATGTCCAAAGTAAACGACGCCTTCGAGCACCTCCGCTCCGGCAAAGCCCGCTACCGCATCGTGCTCGAAAGCGGCAAGTAATCGCCGAGACAACTGAAATTTATAATATGGCAAGGTCGAACCGTCGCGGCGCGACCGCGCCGCTCCACCCCTTCCTCTAACCTGGCAGGGCTGCGCTGCCGCGCAGCCGTCCGCAGTCCCGCAGGGACGGCAGATCTTAGCCCAGCAATTCATTGCTGGGTTTACCTCCGCCACAAACCAAGTCCCTTCAGGGACGAAAGAAATCATAGATTCACCAAGTAACTTCCTTC